>NZ_JAPFQV010000015.1:0-93551 GCF_033804685.1 Micromonospora sp. RTP1Z1 | reverse complement strand
CGCCATGGTGTCACGCGGCGGCGACGCGCCGCCAGGTACGTCGCCGCCGCGTGACCCCATGGCGCGGTGTGTGGTGCTGTCCAGGCGGGTCATGCCCCGCCGACCGGTCCGGACCAGCCGGCGCCCGGCCGACCTTGGCAGCACTGGCTGGTGGTCGCCACGGTCGCGTGGGCGGTGCTGCTCGCCGGGCTGACCTGGTGGTCGGTGCGGCACGACCCGCCGACCGTCCGCGAGCAGCGCCCCCTGGACCAGGCCGGGCCGGTGGTCGACCGGGCGGTGGGCGAACTGGTGGCCGCGGTCGGCGACGGCGGGGTGCTGGCGCTCGTGCCGGACCGGATCGCGCGGGGCTGCCGGATCACCCCGATGGAGGACGGCGCCGCGCTGGAACGCGCGGTCGAGGTGCTCATCTCCGGTGACGACGTGCGCGGGCTGCTCCAACGGGTGGCCGACGGGCTGCCGGCAAACTGGCGGGCCGGGGTCCGGGTGACCGGCGACGGGCCGGTGCTGCGCGCCGACGCCGGCGAGTTCGTCGCCGTGGAGGGTCATTCCACCGGGTCGGGCCGGGTCCGGCTCACCGCCGGCACCGGCTGCCGGCCGGTCGGCGCCGGCTACCGGGCACCCACCGCCGGGAGCGGCCCGGAGGCGGCGGCACTGGCCGAGGCGCGCCGGGCGCTGGGCCTGCCGGTGGCGCCGACGCCCGGGCTCACGGCTGCCCCCTGCCCCGGCGGCGACGGTCGGACCGCGCGCACCCTGCGTACCACCGACGCCGTCCCGCCCGTGGCGCTCGGCGCCGCGCTCGCCCGGCTCGCCGCCCCGGCCGTGGTGGACACCCCGGAGGTGTACGCCTATCGGAGCGCCGGGGCCGACGTCGTCGTCCAGCGTGCGGGCGACGGGATCCGGATCACCGCCTTCGGTGGCTGCGCGACCTGACGACGCCCGGCGGCGGGACGGGGCGTACCCCGACCCGTCCGGTGCCGTCGCCCGTCAGTGACCCCGGCTGTTGTCGTGCGGGGAACGGCTGCGGCCGAGGGCGTCCACCCGGCCCCAGCGACCGGGGATGTCGAGCAGCTCCACCCGTCCCATCCCCTCGGGGACGGCCGGGTCGATGATCAGGTGCTCACCCTGGGGTTCGAGGCCGAGCATCACCCGGAGCAGCAGCAGCGGAGTGCCGGCGGACCAGGCCTGCGGACTGCACGCGGTCGGGTACTGCACCGGATAGTCGGTGAGGTCCCGCTCGTACCCGGCGAACGCCTCCGGCAGCCGGCCGTCGAAGAACCGGGACGCGCCCAGCATCGCGTTGCAGATCCGGCTGGCCTCCTCCCGGAAGCCATACTTCCACAGCCCCCAGGCGATGATCGAGTTGTCGAACGGCCAGACCGTGCCGACGTGGTAGCCGATCGGGTTGTACCGTCCCTGGTCGTCGGCGAGGGTACGCACCCCCCAGCCCGAGAAGAGGCGCGGTCCGAGCAGATGGCGGGTGACCGCCTCCGCCCGTGGCTCGTCGACGATGCCGCTCCACAGCAGGTGCCCGATGTTGGAGGAGAGGGCGTCGACGTGCCGGCCCTCGGGGTCCAGGGCCTGCGCGTAGTACTCCCGCTCCGGGATCCAGAAGTCCCGGTTGAACCGCTCCTTGAGCGCCGCCGCCTCGCGTTCCAGCCGGTCGGCGTACCCGGGGTCGTTCCAGAACTGCCGGGCCAGTCGGGCGCCGCGCAGCTTGGCGTCGTACGCGTACCCCTGGAGTTCGCAGGTGGCCCGGGGGAACTCCGGCAGCCGGCCGTCGCGGTAGGAGATCGAGTCCGGGGAGTCCTTCCAGCACTGGTTCGGCAACCCGGTCTCCGGGTTACGGGTCATGTACCAGATGTAGCCGGTGCCGAGCAGATCGCCGTACGTGTCGATCCAGTTCAGCGCCGCCCGGGTCGGGGCCTCCAGCTGCCGGACCAGGTTGGCGTCCCCGGTCCACCGCTCGTACTCGTCGAGCAGGATCACGAAGAGCGGGGTGGAGTCGGCCGAGCCGTAGTAGGGGGTGTGCGGCTGCTCCTCGAAGCCGGCCGTCTCCCCGTACCGGAGCTCGTGCAGGACCTTGCCCGGCTCCTCGTCCCGGAAGTCGTCCAGCCGGCTGCCCTGCAGGCCGGCCAGCATCAGAATGGTGGGCGGGACCAGTTCCGGCAGGAAGGGCAGCACCTGCAGCGAGGTGAAGATGCTGTCCCGCCCGAAGAGGGTCATGAACCACGGCAGGCCGGCGGCGAGCAGCCGTACGCCGAGCGCGATCGACTCGTACCGGAGCGCGGCGAGGTCGTTCAGGCTGCGCCGGTACGCCCCGGCCAGCGGCTGGCAGTCGCAGCCGAGCTTCGGCGCCCGGGCGATCAGATCGTTCTGCTCGGCATGGATCGCCGCGGCGGTGCGGTGCCCGCCCAGCGGCAGGGTGGCCCGGATGTCCTCGCCCCGGGCGCCGTAGATGACCGTCGCGATCTGCAGCTGGGTGGTCCACTCGCCGTGCGGGCCGATCCGGGTCCGGAAGGTCATGCCGGACTCGTCGATCTCGCCGGGCGCGGTCGTCCTGATCACCGCCTCCCGGTGGAACCGCTCCCGGTGGTACGCGAGCCGCAGTTCGTTCGCCGCCACCGACGGGGTGGTCCGACCCTTCTTCTGCCGCTTGTGCTTGATCTCGAACAGGTCGGCGAAGTCGGAGCCGATGTCGAGCCGCAGGGTGAACTCGACCTCCTGACCCGAGTGGTTCAGCACGGTCAGTTCCTCGTCGAAGCTGCCGCCGATCGAGCGGCTGCGGATCATCGAGACCTTGGTGTCCAGGTAGTGCGTCGGCTCGCCGGGGACCAGGAAGAACCGGGTCTGGTACGACTGCGCGTCGTCGATGGAGAGGGCGTGCAGCCGTTGCCCGTCCAGGGTCAGCAGCCAGGTGGAGATGAAGCGGGTGTCGAAGGAGAAGAGGCCGGTGGGGAAGTCGAAGGAGGGCTCGATGTCCCCCTGCCCGTCGCAGACCAGGAAGGTGTTGCCGTCGAGGATGCTGACCCGTTCCTTCATGCTGACCGTCCGACCTGCTCGCGGGCGATCATCCTGGGGTCCCGGGTGCCCGGCGGATCGGGGAAGAAGGCCCGGAAGGCGAGGAAGAGCACCACGTTGCCGCTGAACGTGGCCTCGTTGCGGAACGTAGCGGCGATGGCCTGGGCGCGGCCGGTGACCAGCCGTTCGAAGAGGTCTGCGCTGCTGCTCCAGACCGCGTCGGCCGGGCCGCGGCCTTGGGTGACCCGGGCCGAGCCGGGCTTCAGCTCGACCAGCCAGTGGTCGGTGCGGTTGCCGGTGGCCAGGTCGACCTGGAGGATTCCGCTGATCGAACCGCGCAGCACCATCCGGGCGCGCGCGGGCAGTGACGCGAAGAACTGTTCGGTCGCCTCACCCACACCCGAATCGTAGGCAGCAGTCGGACATGTCGGGCCAGTATCGGTCAGCCACCCGGAACGGACATCCGCCGGGTCGGCGCGGCGTCAGTAGACCAGCGCCTGCGCGCCCTCGGCCATCGCTTCCTCGACGAAGACCGCCGCCCCGGCGATCCGTACGCCGGGTATGACGTCACCGGGCCCGATGTCCCGGCGGGCGGCGCACTGGGTGCAGGCGGTGACCTTCCCGGTGGTCAGGATCACGTGCAGCAGCTCGGCCAGAGGCGCCGAGTGCGGCAGGTCGAAGTCCTGCGCCCGCCCGGGCAGCGCGAACCAGGTCGATTCGCCGGTCAGCCAGAGCGACACGTCCACACCGGCGGCTGCCGCCGTGGCGGCGACCGTGAATGCCTGGGCGCACCGCTCCGGGGCGTCCCCGCCGGCGGTGGCCTTGACGACAAGAGTGCGGGCCATGCCGCCAGCATAGGATGGCCGGGATGGTTACCGAGATCGGGTTCGTCAGCCTGCTGGTCGCCGGCCTGGGCGCGCTCGCCGGTGGCCTGGTCTACCTTGCCGTACGCATCTCGAGAGGTAATTGGTGAGCGCGAACCCGTCGGATGAGAACCCGCTGCAGCCGCCGTGGCTGAACGCGCCGCCGGTCGACCCGTACCCGTACGAGGAGAGCCACGACCTGCGCGTCGGCCCCAAGCTGCACCCGAGCCTGGACGGTCTGCTGCCGTATATCGGCGTGTGGCGCGGCCGTGGTCGGGGCGGTTACCCCACCATCGAGGACTTCGACTTCGCGCAGGAGATCCGGATCAGCCACGACGGCCGGCCGTTCCTGTGCTACGAGTCCCGGGCGTGGATCCTCGACGAGCAGAGCCGCCCGGTGCGCCCGGCCGGTCGTGAGGTCGGCTGGTGGCGGCCGGTGCTGGACGGCGATCGGGTGACCGACGAGCTGGAGGCTCTGATGACCGTGCCGACCGGTGTGATGGAGCTGCACATCGGCAAGCGCAAGGGCACCCAGATCGAGTTCGCGACCGACGCGGTGGTCCGCACGGCGACGGCCAAGGATGTCACCGCCGGCGCCCGCCTCTTCGGCATTGTCGACGGTGCGCTGCTCTATGCCCAGGAGATGGCCGCCCTGGGCCACCCCCTCAGCCCGCACCTCTCCGCCCGCCTCCTCCGCGTAGCCGGCTGACCCCCACCCCCACTCAAGTCGATCAAGAAGTTTGCGTCCGGAACCGGGTCCCCGGAAGGCGCAGACTTCTTGATCGACGCGCCCTCAGGGGAAGGCGAGGAGGGTGTGGAGGGTCGCGGTGTGGGGGGAGCGGGGGAGGGGGACGTGGTCGAGGGTTCGGATCTCGGCGAGGCCGCGGACGGACGAGGTGAGCCAGACGCCGTCGGCCTCCCGCAGCTGCGGTGCGGTGGTCATCCGCTCCTCGCCGGTGAGGCCCAGCTCGCCGGCGTGGTCGAGCAGCCAGCGGGCGGTCACGCCGGGCAGGATGCCGGTCGCCGCCGCCGGGACCGTGCACAGCGTCCCGCCGGCCAGCCACACCACGTTCGCGCTCGGCCCCTCCAGCACGTACCCCTCGGTGGAGAGCCAGAGCACGTCGTCCACCCCGGCCCGGGCCGCCCAGCGGCGGGCCGCGGTGCTCACGCCGTACGACGTGGATTTGATCCCGGCCGGCAGCCACCCCAGGCCGGGTCGGGCCTCGGCCGGCACCCCGAGGGGGAGGGTGGCCACGGTCACCCCGTCCCGGCGGGCCCGCTTCGCCGCCGCCGGCACCTCGCCGAGGGTGGCCCAGACGGTCGGCGGCCCGCCACCCTCCGGGCCCCGGGTGCAGACCAGTCGCAGCGCCCCCTCCGCCTCGGGCGGCCAGCCCGCGCGAACCCCGTCGAGCAGCTCGACCAGAGCGCCGTCGGGTGGCAGCGGCAGCTCGACGGCCGCCGCGCCGGCCCGGAGCCGGGCCAGGTGGGCTTCGAGGAGCCAGGGCCGCCCGTCGCGCAGGTGCATCGTCTCGAAGAGCCCGTCGCCGTGCAGCGCGCCCCGGTCGTCGCCGCGCAGCACCGGCTCCCCGGCCGGTACGACGCCCCGCCCGAGCACGGCCACCCGCGATGTCACCACGAGCGCCGAGCCTAGTGGCGTACGACATCGGCGGCCGGTCCGGCGCGGCGGCCGAACTATGATCGGACGGTGTCCGAATCCTCCCTCGCGGAACTGCTCCGCTCCCGCGGGCTGCGGCTGACGGCGCAGCGGCAGCTGGTCCTGCAGGCGGTGCTGGAGCTGGGCCACGCCACGCCGGAGCAGGTGCACACGGCGGTCCGGGAGGTCGCCGCCGGGGTCAACATCACCACCATCTACCGCACACTTGAGCTGCTGGAACGGCTCGGTCTGGTGACCCACACCCACCTCTCGCACGGCTCGCCGACGTACCATGCGGCCGGCGAGCACCAGCACGTCCACCTGGTCTGCCGGGAGTGCGGCGCGATCGACGAGATCGATCCGGAGCTGCTGCGCCCGCTCGCCGACCAGTTGGCCGCGCAGCGGGGATTCCAGGTCGACATCGGGCACGTGGCGCTCTTCGGCGTCTGCGGCCACTGCGAGGACGGGGAACAGAAATGATCGACATCGCGGGAACGGTGGCCGCCGAGGCGATCGACGAGGAGACCCGGGATCAGCCCGAGCCCGCCCACCGGGCGGCCGGCGTGCGGGGCGTCGCCGCCCACTACGGCGACCCGATGCGCGAGCAGCGCACCCTGGCCACCGCCGTCGGCCTGGTCGACCGGTCGCACCGGGGCGTCATCGCGGTGCCCGGCGCGGAGCGGACCAGCTGGCTGCACACCCTGACCAGCCAGCACCTCGCCACGCTGAGCGCCGGCCAGGGCACCGAGCTGCTGGTGCTCTCCCCGCACGGCCACGTCGAGCAGCACGCCATGGTCGCCGAGGACGGCGAGACCACCTGGCTGGACACCGAGCCGGGCGCCACCGAGGGCCTCCTGTCATACCTTGAGCGGATGCGGTTCTTCAGCAAGGTCGATCCGCGCGACGCCACCGCCGACCACGCGCTGCTCTCGCTGGTCGGGCCGGCGGCCGTCGGCGCGCTCGACACCCTCGGCGTCGCCGGGCTCGCCGAGCCCGACCTGGTCGCGGTGCCGGGCCCGAAGTTCCGCTCCGGCGAGCTGCCACCGCGGCCGACCGTCGTGTACGACGTCAAGCCCCTGCCGATCGGCGGCTGGGCCCGGCGGGTGGCGCTCGGCGTGGACCTGCTGGTGCCCCGGGACGCGATGACCCAGGTGGTGGACGAGCTGCGCGGCGCCGGGGTGCCGGTGGCGGGGCTGTGGGCGTACGAGGCGGTGCGGGTGGCCGCCCGGCGGGCCCGGGTCGGGGTGGACACCGACCACCGGACCATCCCGGCCGAGGTCGGGCTGATCGGTCCGGCCGTCCACCTGGAGAAGGGCTGCTACCGGGGGCAGGAGACGGTGGCCCGGGTGCACAACATGGGGAAGCCGCCGCGTCGCCTCGTCCTGCTGCACCTGGACGGGGTGACCACCGACCAGCCGCCGACCGCCGGCACACCGGTGACCCTGGACGGCCGGGCGGTCGGCTTCGTCGGCACCGCCGTGCACCACTACGAGCTGGGCCAGGTCGCCCTCGCGGTGGTCAAGCGCAACGTGCCCGACGACGCCAGCCTCATGATCGGTGAGACCGCCGCCGCGATCGACCCGGCCTGAGCCGGGGCCGTCCCGCCCGCCCGGCTCGGCGCGTCGACCGGGGCTGGGCTGGGCGTCTAGGATCGCCGGCATGACGACAGGGACGTTGATCACGGTTGCCCCCACCGGCGCGGAGTCGGCCAAGGCGGAGGTGCCGGCGCTGCCGGTGACCCTCGACGAGCTGCTGTTGACCGCCAAGGAATGCGAGGCGCTCGGCGCCGCCGTGATCCACGTCCACATCCGGGACGACGAGGCGAAGCCCACCCTGGACCAGGGGCGGCTCCGGGCGACGGTGGCCGCGCTGCGGGAAAGCACCGACCTGATCGTGCAGCTCTCCTCCGGCGGTGCGGTGACCGACCCGGAGGCGGCCCGGCTCGCCGTGCTGGACGCCGGGCCCGACATGGCCTCCTGCACCATGGGCACGCTCAACTTCGGTGACGACGTCTTCCTCAACCGCTGGGAGTTCATCGTCGACCTGCACACCCGGATGCAGGAGAAGGGCATCGTCCCCGAGTACGAGATCTTCGAGCTCGGCCACCTGACCGCCCTCCAGCGCCTGCTCGGCAAGTACGGCCTGCCGCACGGTGGGCACGTGCACGTCGACTTCGTGATGGGCGTGCCGGGCGGGATGCCGGGCACCACCGCGACGCTGGTCGCCGCCCAGCAGATGCTCCGTGACCTCCCGGAGGGGACCACCTTCTCGGCGGCCGGCATCGGGCGCAGCACCATCCCGGTGATGCTCGCCTCGCTGTCGGCCGGCGGGCACCTGCGGGTCGGCATGGAGGACACCGTCACGTACGCCAAGGGCCGGCCGGTGGAGTCCAACATGCAACTGGTCGCCCGGGCGGTCGGCTTCGCCCAGCTCGCCCAGCGGCCGCCGCTGACCACCGCCGAGGCCCGGCAGCTGCTCGGACTGTAAGCCCGCCCCGGCCCGGCACCCCTGTACGCCCGCGGGTGACGTCGCTGGTCACCCCGGTGCCGGGCCCGCCGGGCCCGTCGGTACCGTCCACCTCGTGGTGAAGACGTACGAGGGCGGCGCGCCGCTCGCCGAGGTGGTCCGCTCCGGTTTCGTGGAGGGGCTGCACCGCGGCTCAGTGGTGGTGCTGGACGCGACCGGTGAGGCGGTGGCCGGCGTCGGCGACCCGGTCTCCCCGGTCTTTCCGCGCTCGTCCAGCAAGCCGATGCAGGCGATCGGGATGCTCCGCGCCGGCCTGCCGCTGACCGACCCGGCCGACGTGGCGTTGGTCTCGGCCAGTCACGCCGGCGAGGAGTTCCACCTGGAACGGGTCGCCGCCCTGCTCCGTCGCGCCGGGCTCGACGAGTCGGCGCTGCACTGCCCGCCCGACCTGCCGGTGGGCGACACGGCCCGGGAGGCCGTGCTGCGGGCCGGCGGCGGGCCGACACGGATTCAGATGAACTGCTCCGGCAAGCACACCGGGATGCTGCTGACCTGCCTCGCGGCCGGCTGGCCGCTGGACGGGTACTGGCGGCCCGAGCACCCGCTGCAGCGGCGGCTGACCGCCACGATCGAGGAGTTCACCGGCGAGGAGGCGGCGGCTGTCGGGGTCGACGGCTGCGGCGCGCCGGTGCTCGCCGTCTCGCTGACCGGGCTGGCCCGGGCGTACCTGCGGCTGGTCGCGGCGGAGCCGGGCACGGTCGAGCGGACGGTGGCCGACGCGATGCGGGCGTACCCGGAACTGGTGGGCGGCACCCAGGCCGACGACACCCGGTTGATGCGCGGCGTACCCGGCATCCTGACCAAGGTCGGCGCCGAGGGCGTCATCGCGGCGGCCGTTCCCGGGGTCGGCGCGGTCGCCCTCAAGATCGACGACGGCGCCGCCCGCGCCCGGATGCCCGTGCTGGTCTCCGCGCTGCGCCGGCTCGGCGTCGACGCTCCGGTGTTGACCGAGTACGCCGAGGTGCCGTTGCTCGGTGGCGGCCTCCCGGTCGGCGAGGTCCGCGCCGTCTGGTGAGCCGTGGCGCCGGCGGACGGCCGTCCCGATCGCGCGGAACCGGCCGGGGTGGGTCAGGGCAGGAAGCCGAGCAGGGCGGCGTTGACCGGTTCGGGGCGTTCCAGCGGCAGCAGGTGCGCGGCGTCCGGGACGTCCGGCAGGCGTACCGCGCCGGGCGCCTCCGCCGCGATGCGGTCGGCCAGCCGGCTGATGTCCGGTACGTCCGCCGCGCCGGCCCCGACCAGCACCGGCATTCGCAGCTCACCCAGCCGGTCGATCGCCGGCGGGTCGAGCTCGTCGACCTCGACGGCGCTCAACGCCAGCTCGGCGGCGAGCGCCCGCTGGTCCATCTCCTCGGCGAACCGGATCAGCTCCGGGTCCACGTCCTCCGGCCTGCGGGCCGGGCCGACCACCCAGAACCGCACCTCGCCGGCGGCGGACGCGGCGAAGTCCTCCGGGTCCACCTCGCCGACCAGGGTCTCCCAGAGCTGCTCGGTCTCCTCCGACCACTCGTTGCCGGAGACCGCGGCGCCGAACAGGGCCAGCGCGGAGACCCGCTCCGGGTGGGCAAGGGCGGTGTCCACCGCGATCTTGCCGCCGAACGAGCAGCCGACCAGGGCGGCCCGGTCGATGCCGAGCGCGTCGAGCAGGGCGACCACGTCCTCGTGGTGGGCGAAGGGGGCCGGCGGCAGCTCGGAGTCGCCGTAGCCGCGTAGGTCGGGCGCGATGACCCGGTGCCGGGCGGCGAGCGCGGGGACCTGCGCCCGCCACATCCGCCGGTCGGCGATGCCGGCGTGCAGCAGCAGCACCGGCGTCCCGGTGCCGGTCTCGTCGTACGCCAGCAGTGCGCCGTTCACTTCGGTCTTGATCACGCCAGGACGGTACGTACGGGACACCGGGCGCGCAACAGTCGATCTGAGACCTTGCTAACTCTGGTTAGCGCTTTGCTTGCAGTAGCTAGCACCACGGGTTAGCGTCGAACCATGGCCACCAGCAAGGACCTTCCCGACGTCGGCGGGTTCATTCGCGATCTGCGCCGCAACGCGAAGTTCTCGCTGCGGCAGCTCGCCGAGCAGGCCGGCGTCAGCAACCCTTACCTCAGCCAGATCGAGCGCGGCCTGCGCAAGCCCAGCGCCGAGGTGCTGCAGCAACTGGCCAGCGCCCTGCGCGTCTCCACCCCGGCGATGTACCTGCGGGCCGGGCTGCTCGACGAGAAGGAGGGTCAGGGGGTGCTCGCGGCGATCGCCGTCGACCCCGAGCTGACCATGGCCCAGAAGCAGTCGCTCACCCAGATCTACGAGACGTTCCGCCGGGAGAACGCGCGGCTCGCCGAGGCGACCGCCGCCGCGAACGCCAGCGCCGAGCCGGCGGTGCCGTCCGGCACCGGGCCCGCCGAGCCACCGGAGGCTCCGGCCACCGCCACGCCGGCCGCCACCGGCCCCACGACGCCGGGCGGCACCCCGACCGAGGCGGTACTCGAGTCGGTCGCCGTCACCGAGGCGGGCCCCGCCCCCGCCCCGACCACCACCGCCCCCCAGAAGAAGACCGCACCGAAGGCCGCCGGTGCGGCCGAGGAGGAGAAGTCATGACCCAGCCGAAGACCAACCGCATCCCCGCGCCGCTCTACGCCGCCGCCGGCGCCGGCGAGCTGGCACTGCAGCAGCTGCGCAAGCTCCCCACCGTGGTCACCGACCTCGGCAACAAGGTCGTCGCCGAACTCGGCGGCAAGGCCGTCGTAACCGGCTTCGAGCTGCGCCAGAAGGCCACCGAGACGCTGAAGACCGCGAACCTGACCGCGACCGGGCTGCGCGAGAAGGCCGTCCCGGCCGACCTCGACCTGGACAAGCTCCGCGAGGCCGCCACCCGGAACGTCGCCGCCGTAATGGCCGGCGCCCAGGAGCGGGCCCTGTCCGGCGCGCAGGCCGCGCAGGTGCGGGCCCTCGCCGCGTACGCCGAGCTGGTCGCCCGCGGTGAGCGGGTCGTCGGCGCCGGCGTGCTGGAGGCCGCCGACACGGTGAACGCGGACATCGAGGCGACGGAGGCCGACGTGACCACGCCGGCCGTCGGGACCCCCGCCGCCGCCCCGGTCGACGTCCCGTCCCCGGCCGACGTGGCCGAGGTCATCGAGGCAAAGCCGGCCGCCGCGAAGACCCCGCGGACCCGCGCCACCAAGGCCACCGCCACCAAGGCTGCGACCGCCACCCCGTCGGCGAAGCTGCCGAAGGCCACCAAGCGGACCCGCCCGGCCGCCGAGTAGCCGATCCTGGACCGACGGCCCCGGAGGCGTCCTGCGGGACGTTTCCGGGGCCGTCGGCATAAGCTTGCCGACATGGCCTATGCCGCGCCGATCTTCGTGTATGACGTCCGCCTTGTGATCGAGCTGATCCTGCTCGTCTTCGCCCTGGTCATCGAGGGCGTGGCCCTGGTGCACGCCATCACCCAGCGCTCCGACGCGTTCCCTGCCATCGGCACGCTGCCCAAGGGCGGCTGGATCGCCATCCTGGCGGTGTGTCTGCTGCTGACCCTGCCGTTCTTCGGTTTCGGTGGTGTGCTCAGCATCTTCGGTCTGGTCGGGATCGCGGCGGCCCTCATCTACCTGCTGGACGTCCGGGTCGGCCTGCGCGACCTGCACGACGGCAAGGGCTTCTGGTGAGGGGTTTCCGCTGGCCCCCGCCGCCGGACGGTGGCCCGCGCACCTGGGGCCCCGGCCCCGGCGGGCCGCGCACCGGCCGACCCGCGCTGCCGGAACCGGAGACCGAGCTGGTCACCACCCCGCACGGCGTACGGCTGGAGCGGCTGGTCACCGGCACCGGTGACCCGGTGACGGTGTTCGCCCACGGGCTGGGCAACGGCATCGCCACCACCCGTCCGTTCGGCAGCGCGGTCGCCGGCCGCAAGGTCTTCTTCCAGTTCCGCGGGCACGGCCGCTCCGACTCGCCGCCCGGCCCGTGGACCTACCTGGACCTGGCCCGCGACCTGCGGGCCGTCGCCGACCTCGGGGGCGCCTCCCGGGCCTTCGGCGCCAGCCTGGGCGCCGGCGCGCTCTGCCGGCTGCTGGTGGAGAGCCCGGAACGCTTCGAGAAGCTGGTCTTCTTCCTGCCCGCCGTGCTCGACAAGCCGCGTGGCGAGGTGGCCCAGGCCCGGCTGACCGACCTGCTCGACGCGGTGGAGAACGGCGACGCCTCCGCCCTCGCCGACGTGGTGTCGACGGAACTGCCGCCGTCCGTGCGGAACACCCCGGCCGGGTGGGCGTACCTGCGGCAGCGGCTGGACCAGCTGCTCCGGGACGGGCTCGCCCCCGGGCTGGCCAGCCTGCCGGAGCAGGCGCCGCTGCGGGACGCGGGCGTGCTCGCCCAGGTCACCGCGCCGGCGCTGGTGATCGGCTGCGTCGGCGACGACCTGCATCCGGTGGCGGTCGCCGAGGAGCTGGCCGCCGCGCTGCCGCAGGCCACCCTGCACGTGTACGACCGCCCAGGGGTGTTCTGGTCGGAACGCGCCGACCTGCGGGAGCGGATCTCGGGGTTCCTCAACGGGTAACGTCGCCGGTCATGGGCGTCACACATCACGGCCGCACCCACCGACTCGACCTCGCCGACCCCACGCTGCGCGAGTGGGCGTGCACGGTGCTGGCGGCCGACCCCGAGCAGGGCATCGTGCTGGACCGGTCGGCCTTCTACCCTGGCGGCGGCGGGCAGCCGCCGGACCTCGGTGTACTGCTCTGGCAGGGCGCGCAGACCCGGATCGTCGGCACCCGCAAGGGCGACGACCTCTGGCTGATCCCGGCCGAGGGGGATCCGCTGCCGCCGCCGGGGACCGCGGTGACCGGTGCCGTGGAGGACGACCGCCGGACCATGCTGATGCGTACCCACTCGGGGCTGCACGTGCTCTGCGGGGTGGTGTTCCGCGACTTCGGCGCGCTGGTCACCGGCGGCAACATGGAACCCGGTGAGGCCCGGATGGACTTCAACCTCCCCGAGGTGCCGCCGGACTTCAAGAGCCGGATCGAGGAGCTGGTCAACGCCGAGGTGGCCGCCGACCGGTCGGTCGCCGTCCGGGTGCTGCCCCGGGCCGAGGCGCTGGCCCTGCCGGACATCATCCGTACCCAGTCGAACCTGATCCCGCCGGACGAGCAGGAGGTCCGGATCGTCGACATCGTCGGCCTGGACGTCCAGGCCGACGGCGGCACCCACGTCGCGTCGACCGCCCAGATCGGCAAGGTCCAGGTGGTCAAGGTGGAGAGCAAGGGCCGCGCCAACCGCCGGGTCCGGGTCCGCCTCGCGGACTGAGCGGGCTGGGCCGGGCGGTGTCCCCGGCACCGGTGGTCCGGTGCCGGGGACCGGTGCGTCACACCAGGTCGACGCGTTCCCGCTCGACCGGGTAGCCCGCCCGGGCGAAGACGGCGGCCATCGGGTGG
The DNA here is from genome assembly GCF_033804685.1 of Micromonospora sp. RTP1Z1. Taxonomy (NCBI): domain Bacteria; kingdom Bacillati; phylum Actinomycetota; class Actinomycetes; order Micromonosporales; family Micromonosporaceae; genus Micromonospora; species Micromonospora sp. RTP1Z1. The sequence continues at coordinate 80,082 of NZ_JAPFQV010000015.1, read as the reverse complement.
TTGGTCTGGTCCGTGGCGGCCACGATCTCCGTCGCGCCGCCCTCGACCAGCAGGTGCGTGCCTTCGACCAGCAGGTCGTACGCGTAGCCGTGGCCGCGCTGCTCGGGGACCACGCCGACGAAGGCGACGATCGGATCGCGGTGGTTGCGGGCCGGCGCGATGATGCCGACCAGCGTGCCGCTCGCGGTCCGGGCCAGTCGCCACCAGTCACGGGGACTCGGCAGCCAGCGCAACAGGTCCAGTTCCTTCTGGGCCGACGCCTCCGGCCCGGAGGTGGCGATGGTGTGGCGGGTGTGGGCGTCCAGGCTGCCCTCGCCGACGCGGCGGAGGACGTCGAGGATGACGGCGTCGTCCGGTTCGGGGCGGAACTGCAGGCGGCCCGGTCGGGCCGGCAGCCCGCAGTCGGCCGTCCAGCGGTACCGGTACCGCTCGACCAGCACCGACATGCCGGCCTTCGTCGCAGCGTCGATCCGGGCCTCGCCCTGCGCCCGGACGGCCGGGTCGTCGCGCCAGCCGGGTGGCAGTGAGATGGAGTACTCCGCCGTGAACGGCGCGGTCCGCAGCAGCTCGACCGCCGCGCCGGCGTCGGTGAAGTCGAACCAGTCGAGCGCCAGCGGCGCGGTGTCGCCGGGGCCGCCCCACCAGGCGGCGCGGGCCACGACGGTGTCGTCGCGAAGGGCGACCCAGGTCCATTCGGGGCGGTACTGACCGGCGGCGGCCATGTCGAGGTAGCTCTCGCCGAAGGCGGCGCGGCCGACGAGAGCGGGGTCGGGCAGGGAGTCGAAGAGGTGTTCCTCGCCCGCGGTGATCGGGCGGATGACCAGGTCGGTCATGGGGTCCTTCCGGGTGGTGACGTGCTCCCGGTTCAGGACCTCGGCGTCCTCGCCGTCGGGTGGGAGCACATGACTGTCGTGGTGGACATCGCGCTCACCTCCCTTTCGCTGATCGAGGACGCGGCCGCAGCCTAACGGCAGGGTCGGTGCCGGGCCAAGTGGGTTTTCGGCCGTGAGCCGGAGGGCCGGGTGCTCCTCTCGGTGGCTACGGCCGGGCCAGCTCCGGCGGCAGGTGGGCGGCCCGGACGTCGAGGAGCCACCGCTCGACGGTCTCCTCGTCGGGCCGCTTCGGCAGCGGGGTGCGGATCCGGTCGAAGTCCCGCTCGGCCGCGGCGACCAGGGCCTCCGCCTCGTCCAGCGCCCCGCCGGCGACCCGTTCGCCGAACGCCCGGAACCAGTCCGGATCGGCCAGCCGGATCTCCAGCACGCCGGTCGCGTAGAGCACCCGCCCCTGGTGCAGCAGCCGGGCCAGGTGCCGGGCGTGCTTCGCCGAGCGCCGCCGGCCGCCCACCGACGAGTCCCGGGTGGTGAGCCTGCGGAACTGCTGGGTGGCGTACCCGAGGTAGGCGTCCCGGACCCGGGGTGCGCTGAGAAACGCCGACCGGACGGCGATCAGCCGGTCGCCGAACTCCGTCCGGGTCTCGTAGCAGTCGTCCGGCAGCCACATCAGCTCGGTGGCCGTCGGGTTGCCGCTCAGCGCGAGGCGGCAGTATTTGGTCGCCTCGTGCAGGGTGACGTCCGGTTCGGTGGTGACCACCGACTCCCGGGGCGGGTGCAGGCCGTGGAAGGCCACCGTCGGCGCGGCGAAGATGCCGAGCCGGTCCACGTCCGAGCCCGGGCCGGCCAGCCCGTAGGCGACCGAGCCGACGATCCCGGAGAGCAGCAGGTGCATGCCGGCCATCATGGCGGATCCGGATCACCCGGGAAACCGGACTTCGGCTGTCAGGTATTGGTGACACCGTCGACCGCATGACGACACCGCTGACAGGAAAGATCGCGCTCGTCGCCGGGGCGACCCGGGGCGCCGGCCGGCAGATCGCGGTCCAGCTCGGCGCGGCCGGGGCCACCGTCTACGTCACCGGCCGCACCACCCGCGAGCGCCGGTCCGAGATGGACCGACCGGAGACCATCGAGGAGACCGCCGAGCTGGTCACCGCCGCCGGCGGCACCGGCGTCGCGGTGGCCGTCGACCACCTCGACCCCGACCAGGTACGCCGGCTGGTCGAGCGGATCGACGCCGAGCAGGGCCGCCTCGACCTGCTGGTCAACGACATCTGGGGCGCCGACCCGCTGATCACCTGGGAGAAACCGGTCTGGGAGCAGCCCCTCGACGCGGGCTTCCGCACCCTGCGGCTGGCCGTGGACACCCACATCATCACCAGCCACTTCGCCCTGCCGCTGCTGATCCGCAACCCGGGCGGCCTGGTCGTCGAGATCGGCGACGGCACCAAGGAGTACAACGACGCTACGTACCGGCTCTCGGTCTTCTACGACCTGGCCAAGGTGTCGGTCAACCGGCTCGCCTTCACCCAGGCGCACGAGCTGGCGCCGCACGCCTGCACGGCGGTGGCGCTGACCCCCGGCTGGCTGCGTTCCGAGGCGATGCTGGAGCACTTCGGGGTCACCGAGTCCAACTGGCGCGACGGCGCGGCCAAGGACCCGCATTTCGTCATGTCGGAGACGCCGGCCTTCGTCGGTCGGGCGGTGGCCGCCCTCGCCGCCGACCCGGACCGGGCCCGCTGGAACGGCCAGTCCGTGGACAGCGGCGGGCTGGCCCAGGTGTACGGCTTCACCGACCTCGACGGCACGAGGCCGCACTGGTCGCGCTATCACGACGAGGTGGTGGCCGCCGGGAAGCCGGCCGGCGACACCGGCTACCGCTGACCGGCGTCCGGCCCGTCCGACACGTCGGCGTAGAGCGCCGCCGACCGGCGGGCCGCCTCGGCGAAGCGTGCCCGTAGCTCGGGCGGGTCGAGCACCTCCACCTCCGGACCGAGCCGGAGCAGCACGTCGTACGCCACCGGCACGGACTCGACGGGCAGTCGGGTGACCACCCAGCCCTGCCCGTCGGGTTCGCCCGCGCCGGCCACCGCCTCGTCGTACGCGAAGGGGGCCTCCGCGACGTGCCGCAACGCCCGCAGGCCGGCGGGGCTGAGCCGGACGGCGACCTCGGCCCGCAGCATGCCCCGCAGGAACGCCTCGGCCTGCTCCCGCCAGTACGCCCCCAGGTCGAAGCCGACGTCCCGGGCGAAGGTCTCCTCGCCCACCTCGACGTCGACCACCCGGTCCACCCGGTACGTCCGGTGCCCGTCGCCGACCCGGCCCACCAGGTACCAGACGCCGCTCTTCAACACCAGCCCGTACGGCTGCACCGTGCGGCTGACCTCCCGGTCGCCGCGCCGGTAGCGCAGCTCGACCACCCGGTCCCGCCACACCGCCCGGGCCAGCTCGGCCAGCCACGGCGGCGGCTCCGCCTCCCGGAACCAGCCCGGCACGTCGAGGTGGAACCGCTGGCCGGTCCGGGCGGGCGCGTCCCGCAGGCTCGGCGGCAGGGCGGCCTGCACCTTCAGCTCGGCGGCGGCCAGCGCGTCGGCGAGACCCATCTCCCCGGCCGGTCCGGGCAGCCCGGAGAGGAAGAGCGCCTCCGCCTCGTCCCGGGTCAGCCCGGTCAGCCGGGTCCGGTAGCCGCCGAGCAGCCGGTAGCCGCCGGCCCGACCCCGGTCGGCGTAGACCGGCACCCCGGCGGCGGAGAGCGCCAGCACGTCCCGGTAGACCGTCCGCTCTGAGACCTCCAGTTCCCGGGCCAGCTCGGTCGCGGTCATCGCCTCCCGCGACTGGAGCAGCAGGACCAGCGAGATCAGCCGGGACGCGCGCATCCGTCCATCCTGCCCGCGTCGCGTACCCGGGCGCGGATGCGGGGGACCGTTAGGCTCTGCGGTCGTGAACGCACCCCGCCTCGCCGCCCCGGTCACCGGCGCCGTCGGCCGGTTCTTTTCCGGTGCCGGACTGCTGCTGCGCGGCCTCGGCCTCTACGTCCGCAGCCCCGGGCTGATGCTGCTCGGCGTCATCCCGGCGCTGATCTCCGGCGCGCTCTTCATCGCCGCCTTCGCCACCCTGGTCTACTTCGTGGACGACCTCGCGGCGCTGGTCACCCCGTTCGCGGACGACTGGTCGGCGACCCCACGTGGCCTGATCCGGGTGATCTCCGGGCTGGCCTTCCTCGGGCTGGGCGGACTGCTGGCGGTGGTCACCTTCACCGCGGTCACCCTGGTCATCGGCGACCCGTTCTACGAGAAGATCTCCGAGCGGGTCGAGGAGCGGTGCGGCGGCACCCCCGGCGGGGTCGACGTGCCGTTCTGGGCGTCGCTGCGCCGAAGCGTCGTCGACTCGCTGCGGCTGGTGGCGATCTCGGCGCTGGTCGGCGTACCGCTCTTCGCGGCCGGTTTCATCCCGGTGGTGGGGCAGACCGTCGTCCCGGTGATCGGGGCGGCGGTGGGCGGCTGGTTCCTCGCCCTGGAGCTGGTCGGCGCGCCCTTCTACCGGCGCGGAATGCGGTTGCCGGACCGCCGCTCCCGGTTGAAGGCGGACCGGCCCACCGCGCTCGGCTTCGGCGTGGCGGTCTTCGTCTGCTTCCTGATTCCGCTCGGCGCGGTGCTGGTCATGCCGGCCGCCGTGGCCGGGGCAACCCTGCTCGCCCGCCGGTCGCTCGGCCAGCCCATCGAGGAGCACTGACATGGAGATCACCCTGGTGGAGGGGGACATCACCGCCCAGCGGGTCGACGCGATCGTCAACGCGGCCAACTCCTCGCTGCTCGGCGGCGGGGGAGTGGACGGGGCGATCCACCGCAAGGGCGGGCCGGCGATCCTCGCGGAGTGCCGGGCGCTGCGCGCCTCCCGGTACGGCCGTGGCCTGCCGACCGGCCAGGCGGTCGCCACCACCGCCGGCAACCTGTCGGCCCGCTGGGTGGTGCACACCGTCGGGCCGGTCTTCTCGGCCGGCGAGGACCGGTCGGCGCTGCTGCGGGACTGTTACGCCAACAGCCTGGCGGTCGCCGACGAGTGCGGCGCGGCGACGGTGGCCTTCCCGCTGATCTCGGCCGGCATCTACGGCTGGCCGGTGGACGACGCGGTACGCCAGGCGCTCACCGTGCTCCGCGCGGCGACCCCGGCGCACGTCACCGAGGCGCGCCTGGTGCTCTTCGACCCGGACACGTACGCCGCCGCCGAGCGGGTCGCCACCGCAAACTGACTCAGCGCAGCTCGCCCGGCGCGTCCTCGGGGCGGGCGGGACGGATCACCACTCGCTCATCTCCGCCCGTAGGGGCGGCGACCGCCTCGACCTCGACGAGCTGGTCGGGGTAGCCGAGCACGGTCACCCCGAGCAGCGTGCTTGGCGGGTCGTGGTCGCCGAAGGCGTCCCGGACCACCTGCCACACGGCCACCAGGTCGGCCCGGTCGGTCGTGGCGACGTACACGGTGGTCTTGACGACGTCGGAGAGCGTTGCCCCGGCGGCGGCCAGCGCGGTCTCCAAGTTGGCCATCACCTGCCGTGTCTGGGCGGCCGGATCACCCGGAGCGACGGTGCGGCCCGCGGCGTCCAGCGGGCAGGCCCCGGCGGTGAGGACCAGCCGGGCCGGCGGGGTGACCCCGGCCGCGTAGGCGTACTCGGCGACGTCGGAGAGTCCGGGGGCGCGGATGAGGGTCACGGCGGCGGTCACCGGGCGACCGTAGCTCCGGCCGCACCACATCGCGACGGGATATCGGCGGGGCCCCGTGCACCGGGGCCCGGTCCGCTCGCTCAGGCGGAGTCGCGGGCGATGAGCTCGGTCGGCAGGATGACGACCTGCTCGACGTCCTCACCGGCCGCGATCCGCAGCAACTGCCGGGTCATCGCCCGACCCAGTTCCATTATCGGCTGCCGGATGGTGGTCAGCGGCGGCTCGGTGTACGCCGCGGTCTCGATGTCGTCGAAGCCGATTACCGCCACGTCGTCCGGCACCCGCCGCCCGGCTTCCCGCAGGGTACGCATCGCGGCGTGCGCCATCAGGTCGGAGGCGGCGAAGACCGCGTCCAGATCCGGGTGCTCGGCGAGCAGCTGACGCATGGCGGCCGCGCCGGACTCCCGGGTGAAGTCGCCGAACCCGACCAGCTCCGGCAGCGCGGCTTCGGCCATCGTCTCCCGGTATCCGATGAGCCGCTCGATGCCGGCGACCATGTCCTGCGGCCCGGCGATGGTGGCGATCCGCCGCCGGCCGCTCTCGATCAGGTACCGCACCGCCCGGGTCACCCCGCCGACGTGATCCACGTCGACGTACGGCAGCTGCGCGCCGTCCAGGGGGCGACCGCTGCACACCACCGGGATGCCGAGCCGGGCCAGCCTGCCCGGCAGCGGGTCCTCGCCGTGCAGCGAGGCGAAGAGCACCCCGTCCACGTGCCGGCCGGTGGTGTAGCGCTCGACCCGCTGGTGCCCGGCCGGCGAACCGGCGAGCATCAGCACGAGCTGCTTGTCGGCCGCCTCCAGCTCCTGGCTGACGCCGCGGATGATGCCCGGGAAGACCTGGTCGTCGGAGAAGACCCGGGTGGCCTCCTCGGGCATGACCAGGGCGACCGAGTCGGTCCGCTGGGTGACCAGGCTGCGGGCGGCCAGGTTCGGCACGTACCCGAGCTCCTCGACCGCCTGGCGGACCGCCTCCCGGATCGACTCGGCGACGGTGGTGGAGCCGTTGACCACCCGCGAGACCGTGGCCCGGGACACACCGGCCCGTCGGGCCACCGCCTCCAGGGTCGGTCGTTGTGCCGTCGTCATCCCCGCTACCACCACCTCGTCACAGCCCGTTCCGGGAGATCACCTCCTGGTACCACCGGGCACTTTCCTTCGGTGTGCGCCGCTGGGTCAGGTAGTCGACGTGCACGATCCCGAACCGCTTCCGGTAGCCCTCGGCCCATTCGAAGTTGTCCAGCAACGACCATACGAGATAACCGCGCACGTCCACGCCTCGGGCGATCGCCCGGTGCGCGGCGCGCAGGTGTCCGTCGAGGTACGCCACCCGGTCGGTGTCGGCCACCCAGCCGGTCCCGTCCGGGTTCTCCGCGCCGGTCTTGTCCGGGAATGCCCCACCGTTCTCGGTGATCATCAACGGCAGCCCCGGGCGGCCGGTGCCGGGGCCGTCGGCTCACCCGACCCGCAGGCCGTCGAGCAGGCCGCGGTCGCCGGCCACCCCGAGGGTGTCGAAGCTGATCCGGCCCCAGAGGGCGAGGAGCAGATCGCTGGCGCTCGCGGTGACCTGCGCCCGGGCGTGGTGGTCGTCGTGGCCGAAGACGGTGGCGGTGTCCAGCAGCGCCACCCCCTCGCCGCGCAGCCGCAGGTACCAGTCCTGGGCGGCGTCGGTGGCGCTCAGCTGCACCACCCCGTGCCACTGGCCGGGCGTCCGCCGCCGGCCCGCCGGCAGCCAGGTGTCCAGCACCTCGCTCACCCCGTCGGCGGCGAGCTTCGCCTCGATCGGCCCGCCCGCGGCGATGGCGAGCTGCGCGTCCCAGCGGTGCACCGCCGTCTCGTGCGCCATCCGGCGCGGCCAGAATCCGGCCCGCTTCGGCTGCGGCGCCCAGTTCCAGGCCGGCGCCTCCGGGTCCAGGCTCTCGAAGAGGGTCATCAGCTGGTCGTAGCCGTGCTGCCAGAACTGGAGCGGGGTGACCCCGGCGGGCAGCTCACCGGTCGGCCGGGCGGGCTGGCTGGTCGAGCCGGAGGCGACGAAGGAGTGCACCCAGTGGTAGATGCCGGCGAGGTGGAGGGTCAGGTCGGAAACCGTCCAGCCAGGACAGGAGAGCACCGGTGTCTCCGGCGGCGCCTCGGCGACGGCGGTGGCGAAGGCGGGGCCGTCGGTCCGCAGCGCGCCGATCCAGAAGTCCTTGGTGCCGTGCAGTCTGCTCATCGCAATCCTCCCGGGGGTGACCGGGCCACCAGTGGGTGCCGCGGCTACCCCTCAGCCTAGGGTGAAGGGCGTGTCAGACGTCTACGCCGATCCGACGACCGGAGCCGACCCGACCGACCCGGCCACCCTGGCGAGATACACCACGCTCCGCCTCGGTGGCACCGCCAGCCGGTTGGAGATCGCCACCAGCGCCGATGAAATCGTACATAAGGTGCAAGAGGCGGAACAACGGGACGAGCCGATCCTCATCCTCGCCGGTGGCAGCAATGTGGTGATCGGCGACGAGGGCTTCCCCGGCACCGTGGTCCTGGTCCGCTCCCGGGGCCTCCGGGTGGTCGCGGAGGACGCCGACACGGTCACCGTACGCGTCGAGTCCGGCGAGCCCTGGGACGACCTCGTCGCCGCCACCGTCGCCAACGGCTGGTCGGGGCTGGAGTGCCTCTCCGGCATCCCCGGCTCGGCCGGCGCGACCCCGATCCAGAACGTCGGCGCGTACGGCCAGGAGGTCGCGGAAACCATCACCGGCGTCCAGGTGTACGACCGCACCGACGGCAGCGTCGGCCGCATCGACGCCGCGAACTGCGGGTTCGCGTACCGGGGGAGCATCTTCAAGTACAGCGACCGCTGGGTGGTGCTCTCGGTCGACTTCCGGCTGACCCGCTCGCCGCTCTCCGGCCCGGTGCGCTACGCCGAGCTGGCCCGGGCGCTCGGCGTCGAGGTGGCCGACCGGGTGCCGCTGGCCGACGCCCGGGCGACCGTGCTGCGGCTGCGCGCCGGCAAGGGCATGGTGCTCGACCCCGCCGACCCGGACACCTGGTCGGTCGGCTCGTTCTTCACCAACCCGGTGCTGGAGCGGGAGGCGTACGAGCTGCTCCGGGAGCGGGCCGCCTACCTCGGTGAGCCGCCCTCCTGGCCGGGCGCCGGCGACGTGGTCAAGGTCAGCGCCGCCTGGCTGATCGACAAGGCCGGCTTCGCCAAGGGCCACCCCGGCCCGGAGGGCGTCGCCATCTCCCGCAAGCACACCCTCGCCCTCACCAACCGCAGCGGCGCAGCCAGCACCGCCGCCCTGGTGGCCCTGGCACGCGAGATCCGCGACGCCGTCCACGACCGATTCGGCGTCGCCCTCCACCCCGAACCCGTCCTCATCAACTGCACGATCTGACCCTCCCGGGCCCCCGGGGTTAGTTCGGGGTTACGGCGGGCCAGGGGAGGGTTAGTTCGCCCTGGCGCCAGCGGCGGGGGCGGTCGAGGACGGGCCAGCCGGACGCGCGGACCGCCAGGACTGTCTCGACCCAGCGGTGGCGGGGGCCGAAGGGGGCGTAGCCGGCGGCGGCCTGCCAGGCGTCGTCGAGGGCGCGGATCAGGTCGTGGATCCGCTCGCCGGGGACGTTGCGGTGGATCAGCGCCTTGGGCAGGCGTTCGGCGAGCTGGGCGGGGCTCTCCAAGGTCGCCAGGCGAGCCGCCAGGGTCAGGGTGCGGGGGCCGGCCGCGTCGAGCAGCACCCAGCTGCCGAGTCGGCCCAGCTCGTCGCAGGTCCCCTCGACCAGCAGCCCGCCCGGCGCTAGCCGGTCGGTGACCGTACGCCAGGCGGCGGCGACCTCAGCCTCGTCGTACTGGCGCAGCACGTTGAACGCACGGACCAGGGCGGGGCGGAGCCCGGCCAGCTCGAACCCGCCCCGGGCGAAGGTCAACCCGGGCGGGTCGGCGGCCGGCTGGGCGGCGGCGACGCGTACCGGATCGATCTCCAACCCGACCACCCGGACGTCGGCGCGGACCCCGGCCATGAGCCGGGCCCGCAGCTCGACGGCCGTGACCGGGGTGGTGCCGTAACCGAGGTCGACCACCAGCGGGTCGGCCGCCGCGCGCAGGGCCTCGCCGCAGGTCTCGACGATCCAGTTGTCCACCCGCCGGAGCCGGTTCGGATTCGTCGTGCCCCGGGTGATCGCGCCCAGCGGCCGGCGCCGCGTCACGTCAGCCACGCCGGATCACTGCCCCCTCCGTTCGCGACTGCGGGGCCGCAGACCCGGCTCACTCCGCGCGCTTCACTGACCGACCCGGTGCACCTTGTGCTGGGCGGCCTGGGCCAGCGGGCGGACCACCAGCCGGTCCACGTTGACGTGGTGCGGGCGGGTGGCGGACCAGGCGACGCAGTCGGCGACGTCCTCGGCGACCAGCGGCTCGGCCACCCCGGCGTAGACCGCGGCGGCCTTGTCCGCGTCGCCGTCGAAGCGCACCAGGCCGAACTCGTCGGTCTTCACCATGCCGGGGTCGATCTCGATTACCCGCACCGGCCGGCCGCTGAGCTCCAGCCGGAGGGTGCCGGCGATCGCGGTCTGGGCGTGCTTCGCGGCGGCGTAGCCGCCCCCGCCCTCGTAGACGGTGAAGCCGGCGGTGGAGCTGACGATCACGATGGTGCCGGCGCCGGAGGCCTCCAGCGCGGGCAGCAGCGCCTGGGTGACCCGGAGCGTGCCGAGCACGTTCACGTCGTACATCCACTGCCAGTCGCCGACCGAGCCGGACTCCACCGGGTCCAGGCCGCGGGCCCCGCCAGCGTTGTTGACCAGCAGGGTGACCGGCCCGGGCGCGGCGGCCGCGGCGGCGGCCAGCCCGGCCACCGACTCGTCGGAGGTGACGTCGCAGGCCACCGCGGTGGCCGCCCCGCCGGCCGCCTCGACCTCGGCGACCAGGTCGGCCAGCCGGTCGGTACGCCGCGCGGCGGCGAGCACGTGGAACCCCTCGGCGGCCAGCCGGCGGGCGGTGGCCGCACCGATCCCGCTGGACGCCCCGGTGACGATCGCGACTGAGGTCATCCGGTCATTCTGCCCCCGGCCGTGGCGCCCCGCGGTGATGAGCTCCGTCACGCCGGGGACCCGGCGGCACGAATTTCCGAAGCTTGATGGGGAAGATGACATCCGGCGTGGAGGTTGACCGAGAAGCGCCGGTCGTGCGGACGGCATCAACCGTGACAGAGGGAGCGGACGTGGCGGAGTTGCACACCGGTGTCGGTCGTCAGCGAGGTGCCCTGCCGTGGCCCCGGCCCCGCCGCATCGCCACCCTCTCCGTGCACACGTCCCCCCTGGACCAGCCCGGCACGGGCGACGCGGGGGGCATGAACGTCTACATCCTGGAGGTCGCCCGCCGGCTGGCCGAGGCCGACGTCGAGGTGGAGATCTTCACCCGGGCCACCTCCGGCGACCTGCCGCCGGTGGTCGAGATGGCGCCCGGCGTGCACGTCCGGCACGTCACCTCCGGCCCCCTCGAGGGTCTCACCAAGGAGGAGTTGCCGGGGCAGCTCTGCGCGTTCACCGCCGGGGTGCTCCGCGCCGAGGCGGCCCGCCCGCCCGGCCACTACGACCTGATCCACTCGCACTACTGGCTCTCCGGGCAGGTCGGCTGGCTGGCCAAGGAGCGCTGGGGGGTGCCGCTGGTGCACACCGCGCACACCCTGGCGAAGGTGAAGAACGCCCAGCTCGCGGCCGGCGACCGGCCCGAGCCGAAGGCGCGCGTCATCGGCGAGGAGCAGGTGGTCGCGGAGGCCGACCGGCTGGTCGCCAACACCCGGGTCGAGGCCCGCGACCTGCTCGACCGGTACGACGCCGATCCGGGCCGGGTCGCCGTGGTCGAGCCCGGCGTCGACCTGGACCGGTTCCGCCCGGCCGTCGGGGACCGGGACGCGGCGCGGCTCGCCGCCCGCCGCCGGCTGGGGCTGCCCACCCAGGGGTACGTGGTGGCCTTCGTCGGTCGGATCCAGCCGCTGAAGGCGCCGGACGTGCTGATTCGGGCGGTGGCCGCGCTGCGCGACCGGGATCCCGCGATCGCCGACGAGCTGACCGTGGTGATCTGCGGCGGTCCCAGCGGCAGCGGCCTGGACCGGCCGGCCGCCCTGATCGAGCTGGCCGCCTCGCTCGGCGTCGCCGACCGGGTGTGCTTCCTGCCGCCGCAGACCGGTGCGAACCTGCCCGCCCTCTACCGGGCCGCCGACCTGGTGGCGGTGCCGTCGTACAACGAGTCGTTCGGGTTGGTCGCGCTGGAGGCGCAGGCGTGCGGTACGCCGGTGCTGGCCGCCGCCGTGGGCGGCCTGGTCACCGCGGTGCGGGACGGGGTTAGCGGGGTGCTGATCGATGGCCACGACCCGGTCGACTGGGCCCGTGTGCTCGCCCGGCTGTTGCCGGACCGGCTCTGCCGGGCCGCTCTGAGCCGGGGTGCCGAGCGGCACGCCCGCAACTTCTCCTGGCAGCGGACGGTGTCCGGCCTGCTGACGGTCTACGGCGAGGCAATGGCCGAGCACCGCGTCCGGCTCGCCGACCGGTTGGCCGCCGACCCCGCGCTCTCCTGCTCCTGGTGAGGCGTCCGGCGTCCGATGGACGGGCCGGTGCGGCCGTAGAGTGGGTCCGATGAGCAGTAGGAGCGACGTCGCCGCCCTGATCCAGTCCGTCTGCGCCGAGCGTGAGCTGGACTGGGAGTCGACCGGCGAGACGTCGTACGCGGTCACCCTGCCGGGTACGCACAAGCTCAAGACGATCTGCAACCTGATCGTCGGTGAGCACGCGCTGCGGGTCGAGGCGTTCGTGATGCGCCAGCCGGACGAGCGCCGTGAGGAGCTGTGGGCCTGGCTGCTGCAGCGCAACGCCCGGATGTACGGCGTCTCCTTCTCCATCGACACGGTCGGCGACGTCTACCTCACCGGTCGGGTCAATCTGGCCGGGGTCGACGAGGACGAGCTGGACCGGCTGCTGGGCGCGGTGCTGACCTACGCCGACGAGTCGTTCGACAGCATGCTGGAGATCGGCTTCGGCGCGGCGATCCGCCGCGAGTGGGAGTGGCGGGTCAAGCGGGGCGAGTCGACGGCGAACCTGGCCGCGTTCGCCCACCTCTTCGAGGCGTCCGGCGGTGCCGACCGGGCGCCGGCGGACAGCGTCGGCTCGACCACCGGTGGTTCGGACCCGTCCTGACGGGTATGCCGCACCGCGCGGTGCGGCACTGGGACCCACCGCGGGCCGAGGACGGACTGTCGAGGAGCGTGTGTCCCATGGCTCAGCGCAACAGCTCAGGTCGCGGCGCGACTGCGACCAAGCGGCAACCCGGCAACCAGACCCCGGGCACCCCGGGCGTCTCCGAATCCGAGATTTCCCGAATGAAGGTCGACGATATCCGCGGGCAGCTCCGCCGGCGCGGGGTGGCGGGGATTTCCGCCCTGCGCAAGCCGGAGCTGGTGAAGACGCTGGCCCGTACCCTCCGGTCGGAGGCGCGTGCCGGCGGTGCGGCGCGGCGGAGCACCGGGCCGGCGGGTCGGGCCGCCGCCACGAAGAAGTCCGCCGCCAAGAAGGCCCCGGCGAAGAAGACCTCCGCGGCCCGGGCCAAGGCGGCGCCCGCCGCGAAGGCCGCGGGGGCACGGGCGAAGGCCGCACCGGCCCGGAAGGCCACCGCGGCCCGGAAGGTGGCTCCGGTCCGGAAGGCCGCCGCGGCCCGGAAGGTGGCCCCCGCCAGGAAGGCGGCGCCGTCCCGGGCCCGCGGGACCGCCGCGAAGGCGGCAAGCGGTGCGGGTGCGCGGGCGGCGCCATCCCGGGCCGGCGGTGGTACGACGGCGGCCAAGGCTGCCGTCCGCACCGGCCGATCCTCGTCCCGTTCGGTGCGGTCGTCCCAGCAGATCACGTCGCTGGACGATCGTCCGGAGCGTCCCGGTCGGAGCCTGGTGACCGCCAACCACGAGGTGATCCAGCGCTGGGCGGGGGCCCGCAACGCCAAGCCGGCCACCATCGCCGGCACCGAGCGGGACGGCCGGCCCGGGGTGCTGACGTTCAACATTCCGGGCTACCGGGAGAGCAGCCGGATCCGGGAGATCACCTGGGACGACTGGTTCCGGACATTCGACCTACGAGGGCTGAACCTGATCCACCAGGAGCAGATGCGGGACGGCCGGCAGAGCAACTTCTTCCGTACGGAGAATCCGAACCGGGAGGACGGCTGAGGTTTACGGGAATGGCCGGCGGGAACCCGCCGTTGACACATCCAAGGCCCGGAGCACGGACAGCCGGATTTCCGACACGAGTGTTGTGACCGGCGAGACAGTGATCTGAGTTGAATCCAGAATCTGGGCGATCTAACTTTATTGCACCGCGCCACGCTTGGAATCGTTCGGGGGAGCGGCGGATCGATCAGATCCGCGCAAGCGAGGCGCGAGGAAACAGGTGGAGCACGCCGTTGGGGGACGGTGCCACCTGTGGAACCGGCGGCGCGAGCGGGCGGCGCTTACGGGGGTGAGTGTCGCCCGCCGCCGCCGGGCGTACGGTGCGGGCGTCCACCACGACGGGGGTCGAGGTGGACGCCCAGCGCCGTTTCTCGGCCCGGCTCAGTGGCCGGCGGCCACGACAGCCACCCGGCGGTCCCGGTCGCGCAGGGCGGCCACCCGGCGTTCCCGGGGCGGACCGGCCAGCAGGTGGCCGACCGCGGCCACCAGGCCCAGCCCGCCCACGACGAGCCAGTGCCGGTCGCCCAGATATTGCAGGCTGAGCCCGCCCAGCGCGGGCGCCACGAACGACGCCGCCGGGAAGGTCAGGTAGAAGACCGACTGGTAGCGGGCGCGTAGCTGCGGCGGCGCCAGGTCGGCGTTGATCTGCGCGTTCGGCGGTGCGGCGAGCATCGAGCCGACCGTCCAGACCACCGCCGCGCCCAGGTAGAACGGCAGCTCGTCGGCGACGGCCAGTGCGCCGAAGCCGAGCGCCATCAGCCCGGTGGAGACCGACAACACGGTCGCCTTCCGGTACGGCTCGATCAGCCGGGGCACGAAGAGCTGCCCGAGTACGATCAGCGCGCCGCCGAGCGCCACCACCACGCCGTACGCCGACGGGCCGAGGCCGTCCGCGCGCATCGCCAGCGGCATGATCGTCGAGGTCTGCATGGTGAGCACGGCCAGCACGAAGGTCAGCCCGACGAAGGCCAGGAAGGTCCGGTCGGTCAACGCCGTGACCAGCCCCGGCCGCCGGGCGCCCCGGCCCGTTTCGTGTGCCGCGCCCGGACCCGCCTCGGGCGCCGCCCCGGCACGTCCGGAGAGCGTCTCGGGGACCTTCCAGGCGATGATCGCGGCGGCGGCCAGGGTGGCGGTGGCGTCCACCAGGAAGAGCGCGACGAAGCTCGCCTCGGCGAGCACGCCGGCCAGCAGCGAGGCGACCGCCATGCCCAGGTTGAACGCCCAGAACTGCAGGTTGAACGCACGCGATCGGCGGTCCTCGGGCACCACGTCGACGATCGCCGCCACGAATGCGGGGCTGGGCATCGAGTGCAGCACGCCGACCAGCGCGGCGAGTGCCGCGATCACCGCCAGGTGCCGGCTGAACGCCAGCGCCACCATCAGCCCGGCGGCGCCGACGTGCGCGGCGAGCAGGGTGGCCCGCCGGCCCCAGCGGTCGGCCAGCACCCCGCCGAGCAGCACACCGACCGCCCCGCCGGCCCCGTACGCCCCGACCACCGCCCCGGTCAGCGCCTCGGACGCGCCCCGCGCCCCGGTGAGGTAGAGCGAGAGGAAGAGCATCGCGAACGCGCCGGCCCGGTTGATCAGCACGCCGGACCAGAGGTACCAGAAGGTGGCGGGCAGCCCGCCGGCCATGTCGTGCCACCAGCGCCGAAGCCCCCGCACCCGTCCTCCATGAGGTTTGTCAACCGGTCCGTACTCGACCGTATGGAGGGGCGGGCCGGGCCGCCAGGGTGACCGCGATCACCCGCGGCCGGCCGGGCGTACTCAGGAGCGGGCCGCGACGGGCGCGGCCGGCGCGGTCGCGGCGGCCTCGGCCGCCTCGGGGGCCGGGGGCTGGATGGCGGTGACCGGCCGGACCGGCGTCGCGGGCGTCCGGAACTGGGCGGCCCGCCGCTCCCGGGCCGGACCGGAGACCAGGTGGCCCACCGCCATGACCGCGCCGATCGCGGCGCAGCCGAGCCAGAGCGCGCTGTTGCCGACGTGCTCCCGGACCAGGCCGCCGAGGATCGGGGCGGCCGCCCCGGCGATCTGCCAGGAGAGCGAGAAGACGCCCTGGTAGCGCCCGCGCAGCGCGGCCGGCGACAGCTCGGCGATGAGCGTGGCGTTGGACGGCGAGTTGAGCATCTCGCCGAGCGTCCAGATCAGCACCGTGATCCCGTAGAACCAGGCCGCGTCGGCGAACGCGGTCAGGCCGAAGCCCACGCCCATCACCAGCGAGGCGAGCGCGAGGACGTGCGACCGGCTCCGCCCCTTGATCAGCCGGGGTACGAAGAGCTGCCCGGCCACGATCAGCACCCCGTTGAGCGCGATCACCGAGCCGTACGTGGCCGGGGTGAGGCCCGCGTCGCCCATCGCGATTGGCAGCATCGAGATGTGCTGGAGGAAGACCAGCGCGGCGAACAGGTTCAGGGCCACGAAACCCAGGTAGACCCGGTCGGTGAGGATGGTGCGCAGCGCCCCCGGGGGTGCGGTGTCGCCCTTGGCGACGGGCGCGGCCGGGGCGCCGCGGGTCTCCTTCACCCGGGTGAAGATGATCAGCGCGGTGATCACCGTGGTGGCCGCGTCGACCACGAAGAGCAGCAGGTAGCCGGCCTGGGCGGCGAGGCCGGCGAGCACCGCGGCGCAGGCGAACCCGAGGTTGATGGCCCAGTAGTTCAGCGAGAAGGCGCGCAGCCGTTCCTTCTCCGGCACCACGTCGATCATCATCGCGCCGAACGCCGGCCGGGCCGCCTCGGCGAAGGTGCCCAGCAGCAGCGCGCCCAGGCCGACCGCCCAGAGCGGCCGGGCCAGGCCGAGCGCGAGCATCATGGTGGCTGCGCCCAGGTGCGCGGTGAGCAGGGTGGGCCGCCGGCCCCACCGGTCGGCGAGGGTGCCGCCGACGGTGGTGCCGACCGCGCCGCCGACGCCCCAGAGGCCGAGCACCAGGCCGGCCTGCGACGCCGAGAAGCCGCGCTCCTGGGTCAGGTAGATGGCGAGGAAGACCAGGACGAAGGAGCCGAGTCGGTTGATCAGGGTGCCGGTCCAGAGGTACCAGAAGGGCCTCGGCAGTCCGCCTGTCGTGTCCCGGAACCAGCCCCGTACCGTCCGCACCCCGCCCGCCCCCGCTGTGGTAATGACCGATGTATCGCAAGCGCCTTACAACCTAGTCCCGCCCGGGAACGCCGGTCACCAGCTTTTCCACGTGGTGCTCGTCACGACTGGTCCCTGCGTGTCCGCCGACCACGTACGGCAGGATGATCGGCATGACTGCGAGCGAGGGGCCCACCGTCGGGACGCTGGTCCTGCTGCGGCACGGCGAGAGCGACTGGAACGCGAAGAACCTCTTCACCGGCTGGGTCGACGTCGACCTGACCGCCAAGGGCGAGGCGGAGGCGCGCCGCGGCGGCGAGCTGATGCGCGAGCACAGCCTGCTGCCGGACGTGGTGCACACCAGCGTGATGCGCCGGGCGACCCGCACCGCCGAGCTGGCGTTGAACGCCGCCGACCGGCACTGGATCGCGGTGCGCCGGTCGTGGCGGCTCAACGAGCGGCACTACGGCGCCCTCCAGGGCAAGAACAAGAAGCAGACCCTCGACGAGTACGGCGAGGAGCAGTTCATGCTCTGGCGCCGGTCGTACGACACGCCGCCGCCGCCGATCGACGACAACGACGAGTGGTCCCAGGTCGGCGACCCCCGCTACGCGCTCCTGCCGACCGAGCTGATGCCGCGCACCGAGTGCCTCAAGGACGTCGTCGACCGGATGCTGCCGTACTGGTACGACTCGATCGTGCCGGACATCCTGGCCGGCCGGACGGTGCTGGTGGCGGCGCACGGCAACTCGCTGCGCGCCCTGGTCAAGCACCTCGACCAGATCTCCGACGAGGCGATCGCCAAGCTGAACATCCCGACCGGGATCCCGCTGCGCTACGACCTCGACCCGCAGCTGCGCCCGCTGACGCTGGGCGGGACGTACCTCGACCCGACCGCCGCCAAGGATGCCGCCGCCGCGGTCGCCAACCAGGGCCGCTGACGAACCCGGACGGCCCCGGTCCGCCGTGCGGACCGGGGCCTTCGTCGTGCGGGGGTCAGCTCGCCGAGGGCGAGGTCTGCCCGGTGATCAGGTAGACCACATGCTCGCCGGCGTTCACCGCGTGGTCGGCGAACCGCTCGTAGAAGCGGCCGAGCAGGGTGGCGTCGATCGCCGTCTCCACCCCGTACGGCCAGTCGTCGCCGAGCAGCACGCCGAAGAGGCTCTTGTGCAGGTCGTCCATGGCGTCGTCGTCGCGGTCCAGCTCGGCGGCGAGGTCGGCGTCCGGCTTGGCCAGCACCGAGCCGATCTTCTCGGCCATCCGGTCGGCGATGGCGGCCATGTCGGTGAAGACCGGCCGCAGTTCGGCCGGCACCGCCGGGGAGGGGTGCCGGCGCAGCGCGGTCTTGGCGACGTGGTCGGCCAGGTCGCCCATCCGCTCGAGGTCGGCGGCCACATGCAGGGCGGTGATCATGGCGCGCAGGTCGGAGGCGACCGGCGCCTGCCGGGCGAGCAGGTCGCAGACCCGCTCCTCGACGTTCCGGTACAGCTCGTCGATCTCGGCGTCCCGCGCGATCACGGTCTCCGACGCCTCGCGGTCGGCGGTGAGCAGGCCGCGGGTGGCCTGGCGCATCGCGGCGCGCACCCCCTCCGCCATGTCCACCAGCAGTTGGCTGACAATCTGCAGGTCGGCCCGGAATTCGTCGCGCATCGTCACGTCCTGGGGTCGGTGGCCGCGGCCGGCCCGGGGTTCCGGTGCCGGTACGGCTTGAGCAGGTGCGCGACCCACGGTAGGCCGGGGGAGCGGACCCGAGGTGAACGCGGGTGAACGGTACGGGGCCCGCGAGTGAACTTTCCCGGAAGTGAGAGTGATTCATCCCGTTCTGGGCGATCCCCAGGTTAACAATGACCCTACGATCGCCGGGTGGAGTGGGCGGTGGCGGCCGTGGTGGCCCTGGCTCTGGTGACCGGACTGGTCGCCGGGCTGCTGCTGTCCCGATCCCTCGGGGACTGGTGGCGCCGCGCGCGGGTGTCCGGGGGCGGGGATTCCCGCTCAAGTGCAGGGAGGCCGGCGATTCCCGACGACCAGCAGGGCCGGCTCTCCGGGCTCGGCCGCAAGACGATCGATTCGCTCCGGGCCGGCGTGGTGGTCCTGGACCCGGACGACGTACCGGTCCTGGTGAACCCCGCGGCGCGGGCCATGGGGCTGCTCCGGACCGGCGCCACACCCGGCTCCATCGCCGCCCACCCGCTGATCCGTACCATCGCCGGACAGGTCCGCCGCACCGGCGTCCGGCGGGAGATCGAGCTGGACCTGCCGCGCGGCCGGGACAACGCGGGGGACAACCCGCTCGGCGTGCACCTGCGGGCGATGGGGCTCGGCGCCGGGTACATCTCGGTGGAGGCCGCCGACGTCACCGAATCGCACCGGCTGGCCCGGGTGCGCCGGGACTTCGTGGCCAACGTCAGCCACGAGCTGAAGACCCCGATCGGCGCGCTCCAGCTGCTCGCCGAGGCGCTGGTGGACGCCACCGAGCCGGCCGGCGACGGGGCGCCGGACCTCTCCGAGGACCTGATCGCCGCCCGGCGGTTCGCCGAGCGGATCCAGCACGAGTCGACCCGGCTCGGCCGGCTGGTGCAGGAGCTGCTGGAGCTGACCCGGCTCCAGGGCGCCGAGCCGCAGCCACCGGCGGAGCCGGTGTCGGTGGACTGGGTGATCGCCGAGGTGGTCGACCGGACCCGCACCGCGGCCGCGGCCGGCCGGGTGGACGTCGTGGTCGGCGGCGCGCGCGGCCTGACCGTGTACGGCAGCGACACCCAGATGGCCACCGCGGTGGCCAACCTGGTTGAGAACGCCATCAACTACTCGGGCGAGGACACCGTCGTCCGGGTCACCGCCCGGACCACCGACGAGCACGTCGAGATCGCCGTCGCCGACCAGGGCATCGGCATCGCCCCGAACGAGGTCGACCGGATCTTCGAGCGGTTCTACCGGGCGGACCAGGCCCGGTCGCGCTCCACCGGTGGCACCGGCCTCGGCCTGGCCATCGTCAAACACATCGCCAGCAACCATGGCGGTCGGGTGGAGGTGTCGAGCACTCTTGGTGGGGGGTCGACGTTCACCCTCCGGCTGCCCGCCAGCCCCCCGGACGACCTGGAGGCGACACTCTCCTCGGCTGGGATCGAGACCGACCCGGAGTTCCGGCAGGTCTGACCACAGGAAAGGAAACACCCGTTGAGCCGCGTACTGGTGGTCGAGGACGAGGAATCGTTCTCCGACGCCCTGTCCTACATGCTCCGTAAGGAGGGTTTCGAGGTCTCCGTCGCCGCGACGGGTCCCTCCGCCCTCACCGAGTTCGACCGGACCGGCGCCGACATCGTGCTGCTCGACCTGATGTTGCCGGAGATGTCGGGCACCGAGGTCTGCCGGCAGCTCCGGCAGCGTTCGCACGTGCCGATCATCATGGTCACCGCGCGGGACAGTGAGATCGACAAGGTGGTGGGCCTGGAGATCGGGGCCGACGACTACGTGACCAAGCCGTACTCGCCGCGCGAGCTGGTGGCGCGGATCCGGGCGGTGCTACGCCGGCAGATTGCCGAGGTGGCCGAGTCCGGCGCTCCCACGCTCGCCGCCGGCCCGGTCCGGATGGACATCGAGCGGCACGTGGTGACCGTCGACGGGGCCGCCGTCCAGCTGCCGCTGAAGGAGTTCGAGCTGCTGGAGCTGCTGCTGCGCAACGCCGGCCGGGTGCTCACCCGGGGCCAGCTGATCGACCGGGTCTGGGGCGCCGACTACGTGGGCGACACCAAGACGCTGGACGTGCACGTCAAGCGGCTGCGCTCCAAGGTCGAGCCGGAGCCGTCCACGCCGCGCTACATCGTCACCGTCCGCGGCCTGGGCTACAAGTTCGAGCCGTGATCGGCGTACGCGGGAACGGGCCCGCGCCTTCCGCGCGGCCCCGTTCCCGTCGGTGTCAGCGGACGATCTTGACGTTGAAGAGGCCGGTGCCGAGCTTCCCGTAGAGGCGCAGCCAGATCGGCAGCAGCATCTCGGTGCCCCGGGCGGTGGTGATGTCGCCCAGGTCGATCACGTCGGTGTGCCCGAAGCTGGTGAGCAGCTCGGTGACGACCTGCTTCGCCTCCGCGTCGTCGCCGGAGACGAAGACGCTGTGGTCGCCGTCGGCGAGCTGCCGGGGATGCGTCATCAGGTCGGCGGTGAGCGTGTTGAGCGCCTTCACCACCCGGGTGCGCGGGAAGGCCCGCTGGATCCGCTCGCCCAGCGAGTCGTCGTTGAGGACCGACAGGGTGGGCGGGAAGCCCTTGCTGAAGTCCAGCGGGTTGGCGATGTCGAGCAGGACCTTGCCCGCCAGCCGCTCCTCGCCGGCCGCGGCCAGCGCGGGCAGCGAGCCGTCGCCGCTGGTCGCGTTGACCACCAGCTCCGCGTCCGCCGTCGCGTCGGCATGGCCGGCCAGGCCGACCTCCGGGTGGGCGGCCGCCCACTCCGACCAGTCGCCGGCCCGCGTGGCCGCGACGTCGCGGGTGGCGGCGGTGACCCCGTGGCCCAGCTCGGCCGCCCGGCCGGCGATCGCCCGGCCGACCATGCCGGTGCCCAGTACTGCGATGCGCATGTCGATTCCGTCCTCCGGTGATCGCGCGACGCCGGTGCCCCGCACTCGTCGACGCCGAGACTAACAGACAGGTCTGTCTACTGCGCCGGGTGAGGCGTCCGGTGACCGTTGTCACCCTGGGCTGGACGGCCCGGACGGACCGGTCTGTAGACTTCAGCGGACCACCCGCAGGAGAGGAATGCCGATGCCCGCGCCGCGTGCCCCCGCCGGCTCCGCCCGGGAGCGCATCCTGAACACCGCGTTCCGGCTCTTCTACGCGCACGGCCCGCGCGGCGTCGGGGTGGACACGGTGATCGCCGAGTCGGGGGTCGCCAAGGCCACCCTCTACAAGCACTTCCCCCGCAAGGACGACCTCGTCCTGGCGTACCTGGACAAGGTCGACCAGGCCTGGTTCGGGTCGCTGCGGGCCGCCGCCCGGGACGCCGGTGACGACCCGCGCGAGCAGCTCGTCGGCATGTTCGACGCGCTCGCCGGCGCCTGCCGCCGGGAGGGATACCACGGTTGCGCGTTCATCAACACCGCCGCCGAGTCGCCCGCGGGCAGCCCCGTGCACGCCCGTACCGTCGAGCACAAGAACGTCGTCCGGGCCTGGGTGACCGACCTGGCCCGGCGGGCCGGGGCGGATCAGCCGGAGCTGCTCGCCCGCCAGCTCACCCTGCTGCTCGACGGCGGGCTGGCCGGCGGGGTGCTCGACGGGGACCCGGCCATCGCCGAGGCGGCCAGGCGCAGCGCCCGCGCCCTCGTCGACGCCGCCCTGGGTCAGCCCACCCAGCAGTAGCGGCGTTCCGGCCGGCCGGCCGCGCCGTAGCGCAGGCTCACCTCGGCCCGGCCGGTACCGGAGAAGTGCTCCAGGTAGCGACGGGCGCTGACCCGGGAGATGCCCACCCGGCTGGCGCACTCGGCGGCCGAGAGGGTGCCGGAGTGTTCGCGGAGCGCGCGTTCGACCAGCTCGGCGGTCTCCGTGCTGAGCCCGCGGGGCAGGGCCTGGCTGGCGACCGAGCCACTGCGGGAGAGCACCCGGTCGACGTCTGCCTGATCGCTGACCACCGTGGCGCGCGGCGCGCTGCGCCGGGCCGCGTACTGCTCCAGCCGGGTCCGCAGCTCGTCGAAGCCGAACGGCTTGAGCAGGTAGTTGACCGCGCCGTAGCGGACCGCCCGGCGGACCGCCTCGGCCTCCCGGGCGGCGCTGATCACCAGGACGTCGCAGTCGTGCCGGGCGGCCCGCAGCCGGGTCACCACGTCCAGGCCGAACATGTCCGGCAGGTAGAGGTCGAGCAGCACCAGGTCGGGGCGGAACTCGTCGACCGCGGCGATGGCCTGCTCGCCGGTGCTGGCGGTGCCCACCACCCGGAATCCCTCGATCCGCTCGACGAACCCTCGGTGGATCCGGGCCACCATGAAGTCGTCGTCGACGACGAGCACGTCGATCATCGAGCCTCCTCCAGCGCGCGGGATACCGACATCCGGGCGGTGAACATCGCCCCCTCCTCGGTGTTCGTCACCGCGATCTCACCGCCGTGACGGTTGCAGACCAGCCGGGTGAGCGCCAACCCGATGCCCCGCTCGCCGCCCTGGGCCGCCTTGGTGGTGAAGCCGTGCGTGAACACCTCCTGGGCCAGCTCCGGCGCCACGCCGGGGCCGGAGTCCCGGACGACGATCTCCACCGACGAGGCGTCCTGCCGCAGCTCGACCTCCACCCAGGCGGGCCGCTCCGACGGGCCGCCCGGGCCCGCCTCCCGGCCGCCGGCGACCGCCTCGACCGCGTTGTCGACCAGGTTGCCGAGAACCGTCGCGACGTCGACGGAGACCTCCGGCTCCAGCCGGTCGAGCCCGGTCCGCTCGGAGATCCGCAGCTCCACCCGGCGCTCCGCCGCCACCGCCGACTTCGCCATCAGCAGCGCCGCCACCGCAGTGTCGTGGATCCGGCTGGTGACCGTGAGGTCGAGCGAGGCCCGGTGCCGGCTGAGACCGTCGACGTACCGGACCACCTCGTCGTGCTCGCCGATCTGGATCAGCCCGGAGATGGTGTGCAGCTGGTTGGCGAACTCGTGGGTCTGCGCCCGGAGCAGCTCGGCGGTGCTCCGGAACGAGCCGATCTCCCGCTCCAGCCGGGCCAGCTCGGTGCGGTCCCGCAGGGTGGTCACCGAGCCGAGCCGCCGGCCGTCCTTGCGGACCGTCATCCGGTTCATCACCAGCACCCGGCCGCCCCGGACCACGACCTGGTCGCGAGCCTCGGGACCGTCGCCGGCACCGGCCAGCACGTCCCGCAGCCGCCCCGATATCCGCAGCTCGGCGAGGCTGCGGCCGAGGCAGTTTTCGGGCAGGTCGAGCAGCCGCCGGCCGACGGCGTTCACCAGCGTCACCCGCAGCTGCGGGTCCAGCGCGATCACCCCCTCGGCGATACCGTGCAGCAGCGCCTCCCGGTGCTCGGCCAGCCCGGCGATCTCCCGCGGCTCCAGGCCCAGGGTCTGCCGCTTGATCCGCCGGGCCAGCAGCCACGACCCGACCACCCCGAGGCCGCTGGCGATGCCCAGGTAGGTGAAGAGGTACGACGAGGCCCCCACCAGCCGCTCCGACAAGGTCGGCGACGCCACGCCGACCACCACGACTCCCAGGTACCGACCGAGGTTCGTCTTCTTGTCGCCGAGCACCGGCACCTGGGCGACCAGCTCCCGCGAGCCGTCGACCGCCAGCTCGCCGAACCAGCTCCGGCCCCGCGCCACCTCGGGGTCGCCGAGCACCACCGGACTGCCGACCAATGTCGGGTTCGTCGAGCTGACCACCCGGCCCCGATCGTCCGCCACGGTCACCGAGGTCACCCGGTACTGGGTCCGCGTGTTCTGCACCAGCGGGGCGATCGCCTCGGCGGGTGCCGGCTGGTTGAGCTGGTCGCGCAGCAGCGGGCTGCCGGCGAGCTGCTCGCCGAGGTCGGCGACCCGGCGCCCCTCGACGCGGTTGAAGGTGGCCGCCGACTGGGCCAGCGAGACAGCGGCGACGGCCATCAGCACCACGACGATGATCGCGAGCTGGAGGACGAGCAGCTGCCCGGCGAGCGTACGCCGCCGGGACGTGACCGCGACCACAAAGACCTCAACTTCCGCTGGTGACACAACGCAGACGGGGAGTCCGTCCAGAGGCCATCATCTTGCCGCTGGACTCATTCGAAACGGAAGAGAAACAAGATGGCAACTAGAAGAAACATGCTGGTCATGGGCGTCGCCGCCGCCACGGCGCTCGCCCTGGGTGCCTGTGGCGCCACGGCCGACAAGAGCGACGGCGGCTCCGGCGGCGACGGCAAGCCGGCCACCGGACTGCGGATCATGGTGCCGAACACCCCCGGCGGCGGGTACGACACCACCGCCCGCACCGCCGCCAAGGTGATGGAGGACGCCAAGATCGCCACCGGTGTGCAGGTCTTCAACCTCCCCGGCGCGGGCGGCACGGTCGGCCTCCAGCGGACCGTGAACGAGAAGGGCAACGGCAAGCTCGCCATGCAGATGGGGCTCGGCGTGGTCGGTGCCTCCTACACCTCGAAGTCCTCAGCGACGCTCACCCAGACCACCCCGCTGGCCAAGCTGATCGAGGAAGCCGGCGCGATCGTGGTGCCGAAGAACTCGCCGTACAAGACCATCGGTGACCTGGTCACGGCGTGGAAGGCCAACCCCAAGGGCATCGCCGTCGGCGGCGGCTCATCGCCCGGCGGCCCGGACCACCTGCTGCCGATGCAGCTCGCGAAGACCGTCGGCATCGACCCCAAGCAGGTCAACTTCGTCTCCTACGACGGCGGCGGCGAGCTGCTGCCGGCCGTGCTCGGCGGCAAGGTGGCCTTCGGCGCTAGCGGCTTCGGTGAGTTCCTCGACCAGGTGGAGGCCGGCCAGATCCGGGTCCTCGCGGTGACCAGCGAGGCGCCGATCGAGGCGCTCAAGGAGGTGCCGACGCTCAAGTCCTCCGGCATCGACCTGGTCTTCACCAACTGGCGTGGCATCGTGGCGCCGCCCGGCATCAGCGACGCCGACAAGAAGGTCTGGATCGACGTGCTGACGAAGATGCACGAGTCCGCCGAATGGAAGGCCGAGCTGACCAAGCGCGGCTGGACCGACGCCTTCGTCACCGGCGACGAGTTCGCCACCTTCCTGACCGAGCAGGACAAGTCGGTGGCGGACCTGCTCAAGCAGCTCGGGTTGGCATGACCGACATGACCAGCCGACCGGACCGGGGCGGCGAGCAGCCGTCCCGGCCCCCGGCCGTGCAGACATCCGTACCGCCGATTCCCGAACAGGCTGGCGTGCAGACATCCGCACCGTCGGTCCCGGCGCAGGCGGGCGCGGAGCGTACGCCGGATCTGCCGGAGGTGGTGCGGCCCGCGCCGGCCGACGTCCCGCCGCCGGTCGCGGATCCCGTGGCGGACGACGGCCCGGCGCCGAAGCCGGACCGGGCGCAGTACGGCGTCTGCGCGTTCCTCGCACTGGTTGGCGGCCTGGTCATCCTCGACGCGACGACGCGCATCGGGCACGCGGTGAGCAGCGCCGACCCGATCGGCCCCAAGCCGGTGCCGATCCTGCTCGGCGTGCTGCTGCTGATCGTCGCCGCGATCTACGCGGTGGACGTGGCCCGCGGCGGCACCGGCGAGCCGGAGGCCGGCGAGGACGTCGACCTGAGCAGCCCGATCGACTGGCGGACCGTGCTGCTGCTGATCGGCGCGTTCCTGGTCAACGCGGTGCTGATCGAGCGGCTCGGCTGGGTGATCAGCGGGACGCTGCTCTTCTGGGGTTCGGCGTTCGCGCTGGGCAACCGGCACTACGTGCGCAACCTGCTGATCGCCGTAGCGCTGTCGTTGATCACGTTCTACGCCTTCGCCATCGGGCTCGGCGTGAACCTGCCCGCCGGCGTACTGCAAGGGATCCTGTAATGGACAACCTGAACAATCTGCTCGACGGGTTCGCCAACGTGCTGACCCCGATGAATCTGCTGTTCGCGCTGCTCGGCGTGACCATCGGCACCGCCGTCGGTGTGCTGCCCGGCATCGGACCGGCGATGACGGTGGCGCTGCTGCTGCCGGTCACCTACGGGATGGAGCCGGCCCAGGCTTTCATCATGTTCGCCGGCATCTTCTACGGCGGCATGTACGGCGGCTCGACCACCTCGATCCTGCTGAACACCCCCGGCGAGTCCTCGTCGGTGGTGACCGCGATCGAGGGCAACAAGATGGCCAAGTCGGGTCGGGCGGCGCAGGCGCTGGCCACCGCCGCGATCGGCTCGTTCGTCGCCGGCACCATCGCCACGGTGCTGCTGGTGGTGGTCATCTCGCCCATGGTGTCGTTCGCGATCAGCCTCGGCTCCCCCGACTACTTCGCGCTGATGCTGCTCGCGTTCGTGGCGGTCACCGCGGTGCTCGGCGCGTCCCGGGTACGTGGCTTCGCCTCGCTGCTGCTCGGCCTGATCATCGGCGTGATCGGGGTCGACCAGACCGGCCAGCAACGGCTCACCCTCGGGATCCCGCAGCTCGTCGACGGCATCGACGTGGTCGTGGTGGCGGTCGCCATCTTCGCCGTCGGCGAGGCGCTCTGGATCGCCGCCCACCTGCGCAGGCGGGCCGCGGAGGTGATCCCGGTGGGCCGGCCGTGGATGGGGAAGCAGGACTGGAAGCGGTCCTGGAAGCCCTGGCTGCGCGGCACCGCGTACGGGTTCCCGTTCGGCGCGGTGCCGGCAGGCGGGGCGGAGATCCCGACCTTCCTGTCGTACGTCACCGAGAAGAAGCTGTCGAAGCATCCGGAGGAGTTCGGCCGGGGCGCGATCGAGGGCGTCGCGGGCCCGGAGGCGGCGAACAACGCCTCCGCCGCCGGCACGTTGGTGCCGATGCTGGCGCTCGGCCTGCCGACCAACGCCACCGCCGCTGTGATGCTGGCCGCCTTCCAGCAGTACGGCATCCAGCCCGGCCCGCTGCTCTTCACCCGGGAGTCCAGCCTGGTCTGGACGCTGATCGCCAGCCTCTTCATCGGCAATCTGCTGCTGCTGGTGCTCAACCTGCCGCTCGCCCCGGCCTGGGCGCGGCTGTTGCGCATCCCCCGTCCGTACCTCTACGCCGGCATCATCTTCTTCGCCTCGATGGGCGCGTACGCGGTCAACGCCCAGCCGTTCGACCTGTTCCTGCTGCTCACCCTGGGCCTGCTCGGCTTCGGGATGCGGCGCTTCGGGCTGCCGATCCTGCCGCTGATCGTCGGGGTCATCCTCGGACCGCTCGCCGAACTGCACGGCCGGCGGTCGTTGCAGCTCTCCGGCGGCGAGCTGCACGGCCTGATCGGTGGCTGGGTGTCCTGGCTGATCTACGCCGCGATCCTGGTGGTGCTCGTCTGGCCGCTGATCGGCCGGTTCGTGGTCCGTCCGCTGCGAGGAAGGTTGGTGACCGGATGACCGTGCTGGTGGGGTACGTGCCCTCGCCGCTCGGCGAGGCGGCCCTGGCGGCCGCCGTGGAGCAGGCCCGGTTTCGCGACGAGCCGGTGCTGGTGGTGAACACCTCGCGCGGCGACGCGTACGTCGACCCGCGGCTCGCCCAGGAGCCCGACCTGGACCGGGTGGTCCGCGAGCTGACCGCCGCCGGGGTGCCGCACACGGTCCGGCAGCTCGTCCGGGGCCGGGACGCCGCCGAGGAGATCGTCGAGATCGTCGAGGCGGAGAACGTGTCGCTGGTGGTGATCGGCATCCGGCACCGGACCCCGGTCGGCAAGCTGATCATGGGCTCGACGGCGCAGGAGATCCTGCTCCGGGTGCCCTGCCCGGTCCTCGCCGTGAAGGCCGACTGAGTGCGGCGTTGCGCGCCGTCGCCGGGGACCCCCTCCTGAGGGTGGGGGTCCCGGTGCGTACCCGGACCGCCGTGCGGGGGCCACCGGTCACCCACCACCCGCAACCGAATGAGAGAGGAATGACCCATGCTGATCCCGACCGCCGACCTCTACGACCGGTACGACGACACGCTCGGCTCCTGCGACATCCAGCTGCGCCAGCACGGCGGCGTCGCCGCCTTCGCCGGGCCCGCGGTCACCGTGCGCTGCTTCGAGGACAACGCCCTGGTGAAGGCGGTCCTCGCCGAACCGGGAGAGGGCCGGGTGCTGGTGGTGGACGGCGGCGGTTCGGTGCACACGGCCCTGATGGGCGACCTCATCGCCGGCTCGGCCGTGGCCAACGGCTGGGCCGGGGTGGTCATCAACGGCGCGGTCCGTGACGTGGCCGCCCTGCGCGCCCTCCCGCTCGGCGTCAAGGCGCTCGGCACGAACCCCCGCAAGAGCGCCAAGACGGGCGTCGGCGAGCGGGACGTGCCGCTGTCGTTCGGCAACTGCGTCTTCCACCCGGGCGCCGAGGTGCACTGCGACGACGACGGCGTCGTCGTCCTGCCGCCCAGGGAACGGCCGTAGCGTCGGCCGCGCCCGGTCAGCCCTCGCTGGCCGGGTGCGGGGCCACCTGGCCCTGCCGCAGCCGGGCCGCGCACAGCTCGGCCAGCTTCGCGTACGCGGGAGCGCCGATCAGCGCGGTCAGCTCCGGGCCGTACGAGACGTACATCGGTTCGGTGCCCACGTGTGCGTCGGTGGAGGAGGTGCACCACCAGTCCAGGTCGTGCCCGCCCGCACCCCAGCCCCGCCGGTCGAACTCCGACAGCGTCGACACCAGCACCTTGGTGTTGTCCGGCCGCTTGCTCCAGTCCTGGTCGCGGCGGATCGGCAGCTGCCAGCAGACGTCCGGCTTGTACTCCAGCGGGTGCACCCCGTCGCGCAGCGCCTGGGCGTGCAGCGCGCAGCCGCCCCCGCCCGCGAAGTCAGCGTCGTTGAGGAAGACGCACGGCGCGTCGACGTCGCGGGTGGCGGTGCGCCGGGCGGGCGTCTTGCCGTCGACGGTGTCGTCCTCGGTCCAGTTCTTGAAGCCCCGGCGGAAGTGCTGCCAGGTCTGCGGGGTGAGCCGCTTGACCGCGGTGCGGACCCGCTTCTCGTCGTCCGAGTCGGTGAAGAACGCGCCGTGCGAGCAGCAGCCGTCGGCGGCCCGGCCGGCGATGATGCCGTGGCAGCCCTTGCCGAAGATGCACGTCCAGCGGGAGAGCAACCAGGTCAGGTCGGCCCGGACCAGGTGCTTCTCGTCCGCCGGGTCGACGAACTCGATCCACTCCCGAGGGAAGTCGAGCCCCACCTCCCGGCTGCGCGGGTCGTCCGGGTCGTCCACGAGTACCTGCAGCTCGATCTGGCCTGTCACCCGGACCAGCGTACGCGCGGCGCCTCGAACCGGCTGGTGAGCCGGGAAAACGTGTGGGGGCCTAGGGTCATCAGCATGCGACTGGGTGTCCTCGACGTCGGTTCGAACACGGTGCACCTCCTGGTGGTCGACGCCCACCACGGGGCGCACCCCTGGCCGGCGCATTCCGAGAAGGTGGTGCTCCGGCTGGCCGAGCAGATCGGCCCGGGCGGCGCGCTCACCGATGCGGGCGCGGACGGGCTGGTCAAGGCCGTCGGCATGGCCCGGGCGGCGGCGGCCGGGCTGGAGGCCGACGACCTGCTCGCCTTCGCCACCTCCGCCGTCCGGGACGCCACCAACGCCGCCGAGGTGCTGGCCCGGGTCCGTGACGAGGCCGGCGTACGGCTGGAGGTGCTCTCCGGCGCGGACGAGGCGCGGATGACCTTCCTCGCGGTCCGGCGGTGGTTCGGCTGGTCGGCCGGCCGGCTGCTGGCCCTCGACATCGGCGGCGGCTCGCTGGAGCTGGCGGCCGGGATCGACGAGGACCCGGACGTCGCGATCTCGCTGCCGCTCGGCGCCGGCCGGTTGAGCCGGGAGCGGCTGCGGGTCGACCCGTCGGGCACCCTGCCGCCGTCCGCCGAGGCCGTGGAGGAGCTGCGGGAGTACGTCGACGAGCTGCTCGACCCGGTGGTGGAGAAGCTGGCGGCGGTGGGCTGGGAACGCCCGGTCGCCACCTCCAAGACGTTCCGGACGCTGGCCCGGCTGGCCGGCGCCGCGCCCTCCGGCGCCGGGCTCTGGGCCCGGCGCAGCCTCACCCGCACCGGGCTGCGGCAGGTGCTGGGCTTCATCCGGCACATCCCGCCGGCGCAGCTGCTCGAGCTGGAGGGGGTGAGCGCCGGCCGGGCCCACCAGCTGCTCGCCGGTGCGGTGGTGGCCGAGGCGGTGCTGCGCCGACTCGACATCGACGCGCTCGACATCTGCCCGTGGGCGCTGCGCGAGGGGGTCATCCTCCGGCGGCTGGATCAGCTCACGCCGATGTGATCCCGGTCGTTCGGTCTGGGCGCTTTGTGGATGCTCGTCCCGATGCCGCGCGACGGGCCGGGCTACCCTGAGGGGCGTGACTTCCCGCGTCCCGGTGCTCCTCTCCAGTTCCTCGGTCTTCCCTGAGCGGACCGCGGCGGCGTTCCAGCTCGCCGCCGCGCTCGGCTACGACGGCGTCGAGGTGATGGTCTGGACCGACGTCGTCAGCCAGGACCCGGGCGCGCTGCGCGGGCTCGCCGACCACTACGGCGTGCCGGTGCTCTCGGTGCACGCGCCCTGCCTGCTGGTCACCCAGCGGGTGTGGAGCGCCGACCCGTGGGAGCGGCTGCGCCGGGCCGCCGAGCTGGCCGAGACGTTGGGGGCGCCGACCGTCGTGGTGCACCCGCCGTTCACCTGGCAGCGGGACTACGCCCGGAACTTCGCCGACGGCCTCGACAAGATCGCCGGGCAGTTCGGCGGGTTGCGCTTCGCGGTGGAGAACATGTACCCGGTCCGGATGGCCGGCCGGCAGTTCGTCCCGTACGTCCCAGGGTGGGACCCGACCGACACCGGCTACGCCTCGTACACCCTGGACCTGTCGCACTGCGCCGCCTCGCACACCGACGCGCTGGAGATGGCGGACCGGATGGGCGCCGGCCTCGCGCACGTCCACCTCGGCGACGGCACCGGCGAGGGGCGCGACGAGCACCTGGTGCCCGGGCGGGGCAGCCAGCCCTGCGCCGAGCTGCTCCGCTCGCTCGCCGGGCGCGGCTTCGCCGGCTCGGTCGCGGTCGAGGTGACCACCCGGGGCGCGAAGAGCCGCGCCGTGCGCGAGGCCGACCTGCGCGAGTCGCTGGAGTTCGCCCGCGCCAACCTCACCGCCCCCTCCCCGCTCAACGCCTGAGCGGGGTGGGCGCTGCCGGTCAGCTGACCGGGGTGAGGGTCTCCGCCTGGGCCGGCACGGTGAGCTGGTCGCCGACCGCCGCCCGCTTGCGGGCCCGGTGGGCCGCCACG
Organism: Micromonospora sp. RTP1Z1; assembly: GCF_033804685.1. Taxonomy (NCBI): domain Bacteria; kingdom Bacillati; phylum Actinomycetota; class Actinomycetes; order Micromonosporales; family Micromonosporaceae; genus Micromonospora; species Micromonospora sp. RTP1Z1. The sequence goes on along the minus strand of NZ_JAPFQV010000015.1, from coordinate 48,465 downwards.
TGCGAGCGGGTGGCGCAGCGCTCCGAGCAGAACCGCCGGCAGCAGTTCGACGAGGTGTCCAGGTAGACGTTGCCGCAGCGCTCGTCCGCGCAGACGCCGAACCGGGCGCTGCCGTACTCGCAGAGCCAGACCGACAGGCCCCACACCGCGCCGGCCAGGTACTCCTGGCTGACCGAGGCACCCCGGCTGGTCACGTGCATGTGCCAGTCGCTGGAGTCGTGGCCGGAGATGCGCGGCTGCACCGGGAACGCCTCCAGCAGCGCGTTCAGCTCGGCCACCGCCTGGCCGTCCCGACCCGAGGTGCCGTACTCGAAGACGTCGCGCAGTCGCTTCTGCGCCCGCCGGAAGATCGCCAGGTCCCGCTCCGCGGCCTCGTCGCGCATCCACGCGTTGTCGTCCGGGAAGAGGGCCCGCAGGTCGTCGAGGTCGTCCAGGCGGGCGTTGACGAGGTCAACGCCGGTCCGGGCGTACGCGTCGAAGTTCACGACACCAACGGTAGACGACTCACGGGGTGCGCGGCGCGTCGATGTAGTGCGGCACGAACCGCGCGTAACCGTCCGTGATGAGGCTCTCGCTCTCGCGTACGCACGCGCCGGCGGACTCGCCGTCGACGATCCAGCTGCCCAGCACCATCCGGCTCCCCGCGAACTCGGGCAGCGCCCGGAACTGCTGGTAGCAGAACCCCTCCTCGCCGTAGATCCCCGGATTGGTGATCTCAGTGCCGCCGGTGACGATCCGCACCGAGCCGCCCTCCCGACCGAGCAGCGGCTTCGCCACGTACTCGGTCATCCCGCGCGGCGAGTCCAGGTACGCCGGGAGCAGGTACTCGTGGTCCGGGTACAGCTCCCAGAGCACGGCGAGCAGCGCCTTGTTGGACAGCAGCAGCTTCCAGGCCGGCTCGATCCAGGTGGTCGGGGTGCCCGGGTCCAACGCCAGCGGCCCGTACGGCTCGGCGAGCATCCACTCCCACGGGTAGAGCTTGAAGCAGGTGGTGACCGGGCGATCGGCGGCGTCGACGAAGCGCCGGCCGTCCCAGCCGACGTGCTGGATCGGCAGCAGCTCGACCTCCAGCCCGGCCTGCCGGGCGGTCTCCGCCAGGTAGCCGGCGGTGATCTGGTCCTCCCCGGACTCCTCCTCGTTCGACCAGACCACGTGCACCCGCCGGTCGTGCAGGTCCGCGCCGATCTTCGCCCACGCCCCGACCAGCCGCTCGTGCAGGCTGTTCCACTGGTCCGCCTCCGGGCGGGTGTGCTCCAGCCAGTACCACTGGATGATGCTGGCCTCGACCAGCGCGGTCGGGGTGTCGGCGTTGTACTCCAGCAGCTTCGGCGGCCAGGAGCCGTCGTACCAGAGGTCGAAGCGGCCGTAGAGGGTCGGCGGCGCCTCGCGCAGCGACCGGGCGACCGCCTCGGCGGCCCAGGCCGGGATGCCGAACTCGGCGTACCGGTTGCGGGCCACGACGTGCTCGGCGGCGGCCACCGACATCCGGTGCAGCTCCTCGGTCGCCTCCTCCAGCCGGAGCACCTCGTCCAGCTCGAAGGCGTACGCGGCGGTCTCGTCCCAGTACGACATGATCCCGCCGCCGGGCAGCTCGGTGTCGACGTACACCAGGCCCTGGGAGCGGATGGTGGCGTCCCAGTCGGCGCGCGGAGTGCTCGCCTCGCGCCGCACCTCAGCCGCCGCAGGAGGCGAGGTGGGTGCCGAAGCCGCCGCGCTCGGGCACCGCCGCGGCGATCGGCTCCGGGGCGGTCCGGGCGGCCGTTGGCGCGGGAACCCGCAGCGCCAGCGCCACCGTGTCGCCACCACCACCGCCGGCCGGGCCGAGCGCGCAGTCGTCATCGTCGTCGTCGGTCAGGTTGCAGCCGGAGAGGGCGAGCGCCAGGGCGGTCAGCGCGCCGAGCTGCACGGTGGCCGACCGGAGCCGGCGTCGGGGGCGTGGGTCCACGTGAACGTTGTAGCCGATCACCGCCACGTTGTCCGCCCCGGCGGCCCCCTCGGAACGGTGCGTGACGTACGCCGCCGCCCCCCGGCGCGGCCCCGCCCGCGGGCGTTACGCTCGGCTCATGCTCCGTTCCGTCATCCTCGCCGCCTCCCGGTCATCCCAGGTCGAGCGGCTCGTCGCGACGGCCCCGTTCACCCGGGACGTCGTCCGCCGGTTCGTCGCCGGCGCCGGTACCGACGACGCGTTGCGCGCGACCCGCGAACTCGTCGCCGACGGCCTCGCGGTGACCCTCGACAATCTCGGTGAGGACACCGTCACCCCCGAGCAGGCGACCGCCACCCGGGACGAATACCTCAAGCTGCTGCGGCTGCTCTCCGCCGCCGGGCTCACCCCCGCCGCCGAAGTGAGCGTGAAGCTCTCCGCGCTCGGCCAGATGTTCGACGAGCAGCTCGCCTACGACAACGCGCGGGCGATCTGCGCGGCGGCCGACGCCGCGGGCACCACGGTCACCCTGGACATGGAGGACCACACCACCACCGACTCGACGCTGGACGTCCTGGCCAAGCTGCGCAAGGACTACCCGTCGACCGGGGCGGTGCTCCAGGCGTACCTGCGGCGCACCGAGTCGGACTGCCGGGAGCTGGCCGGCGCCGGTTCGCGGGTGCGGCTCTGCAAGGGCGCGTACAAGGAGCCGGAGTCGGTGGCGTACCAGTCGGCCCGCGAGGTGGACAAGTCGTACGTCCGCTGCCTGAACGTGCTGATGTCCGGCGACGGGTACCCGATGCTGGCCACCCACGACCCACGCCTGATCTCCATCGGCGAGGACCGGGCCCGCTGGTTCGACCGCGGCCCGGACCGCTTCGAGTTCCAGATGCTGTACGGCATCCGCCCCGAGGAGCAGGCCCGCCTGGTCGGCGAGGGCTACCAGGTCCGCACCTACCTGCCCTACGGCGAGGACTGGTACGGCTACCTGATGCGCCGCCTCGCCGAGCGCCCGGCCAACCTGATGTTCTTCGGCCGGGCCCTGATCTCCAAGAAGTGACTCCCCCGTTCGATCAGGCCCGGGTGCCCAGCACCAGGCGGTAGCCGTCCGGGTCGGCGAACGTCACCCCCCAGCGGTCCCAGTACGGGCCGGCGGAGACCCGCGTCCCGCCGGCCCGTTCCAGTCGGTCGGCCAGGTCGTCGTCGACGGGCCCGTCGACCAGTTCCAGGTGCCAGCCCCCTTGACGACTAAAGCTAATGGGATTAGCTTTATGGCTATGACAATTAGCCAGGTGGCGCGGGACGGCGGAACCATCGCGTACGAGGTGCACGGGGATGGGCCGCTGGTCGTCCTCTCGCACGGCATGGGGGAGAACCGGCGGTCCTTCCGCCACCTCATTCCCCTGCTGGTCCGGGCCGGTTACCGGGTGGCCTCGGTGGACGTCCGCGGGCACGGCGACTCCAGCCCGCACTGGCCGACGTACGCCCCGGCCGAGGTCGGCGCGGACCTGCTGGCCGTGGTCCGGGCCCTCGGCGGCGGCCCGGCCACCCTGGTCGGCAGCTCGTCCAGCGCGGCCGCCGTGATCGTCGCCGCCGCCGACGCACCCGACCTGGTCAACGGCGTGGTGCAGCTCAGCCCGTTCGTCGCCGAGCTGAAGCCGAACCTGGTCATGCGGGCCGCTCAGGCGGCGGTGCTGCGCAGCCCCCGGCTGTTCGGCATGTTCCACAAGACGCTCTTCCCCGCCGCGCGGCCCGCCGACGACGCCGCGTACCGGAAGGAGATGGTCGCCAAGCTGCGCGGCCGGATGGACGCGGTGCGCGGGGTGGTCGCGCCGGTCGCGCCCCACTGGACGGCCCGCGCGCGGGAGGTCCGTCAGCCGGTCCTGGTGCTGATGGGTACGAAGGACCCCGACTTCAAGGATCCGGGCGCGGAGGCGCGGGCCGCCCGACGGCTCTTCGCCACCGCCGAGGCGCGCATGATCGACGACTCCGGGCACTACCCGCCCGCCGACCAGCCCGAGGCCACCGCCGCCCAGCTCGTCGAGTTCCTGGCGGTGACGTCCGGTGCCTAGGGCCGGCCTCACCCAGCGGACCGTCGTCCAGGAGGCCGCCCGGCTCGCCGACGAGGTCGGCTACGAACGGCTCACCCTGGCGGCGCTCGCCGGCCGGCTCGGCGTCGCCCTGCCCAGCCTCTACAAGCACGTCCGGGGCGCGGACGCGCTCAACCAGAAGCTGGGCGCGCTCGCCACCGCCGAACTGGCCGACGAGATGACCTCGGCCGCCGCCGGTTGCGCCGGTCGCGATGCGCTGCGCGCGGTCGCCGCCGCCTGGCGGGACTACGCCCGCCGGCACCCCGGCCGCTACCCGGCGGCCCAGCAGGTGCCCGACGCGAACGACCCCGACCACGTCGCGGCCGGTCGGCGGGCCCTCGACGCGGTCTACGCGATCCTGCGGGGCTACGGCCTGAGCGGCGACGACGCGGTCGACGCGGCCCGCATCTTCCGCAGCGCCGTGCACGGCTTCGTGACCCTGGAGGCGGCGGGCGGGTTCGGCTTGCCACGCGGCGTCGACCGTTCCTACGAGCAACTGGTGGCCGCCCTCGACATCGCGTTCCGGGACTGGAGGTCCTGATGAAGGCCGTGCTGCTGACCCTCGCCTTCCTGCTGGAGCTGGCCATGCTCGCCGCCGCCGGCTGGTGGGGCTTCACCCTCGACGCGGGGTGGCCCGTCCGCATCGTCGCCGGGCTCGGCGCGCCACTGCTGATCGCGGTCGTCTGGGGTGCCTTCTGCTCGCCGAAGGCCGCCGTGCCGCTGCCCGCGCCCGCCAAGCTCGCCGCCCAGGCCGGCTGCTTCGTGACCGGCGGCGCGCTGCTCGCGCTGGCCGGCCGCCCCGTGCCGGGGATCCTCCTGGTCGCGCTCTGGGCGGCGAACACGGCACTCCTCCGCCTGGTCGGCGACCCCGCCTGACCCACCCCCCGCCTCCGCCCGCGCGTCGCGGTCGCGGTTCTCTCGCGCAACTTCCCGGAAGCTGTTCGGCAGGGGAAGCGGCCGACCCCGCGGACGCGGGGCGGCTCTGGCCGGATCGCCCGATTGGTCGTACCCTTCGCCGGTGACCGACGGCGACCCGCAGCCCGGCGAGGCAGCCGCGGACCGCGGGTCGCCCGCGGGCGCTGCGCCGTCCGACCCCGACGAACTGACCGAGCGGTCCGAGCCCGACGGGCAGGTGGGAAGCGGTCCGGCGACCGCGGGCCGCCAGCCGGTCGATGGCAATCAGCCGCAGGCCCACACCCCGGCCCCGGCCGCCGCACTGGCGGAGGCGTCAGCACTGGCGGAGGCGCCGGCATCAGCACAGCCGCCGGCAGCGCCGGTGCCGGCGCAGGCGCGCCGACGCGGGCCGTTGTGGGCGGTGCTCGCCGTGGTGGTCGTACTGCTGACCTGTGCCCTGCCCTCGGTGCTGCTGGTCGGGCTGGTCGGTGGCGCGGCCGGGCGGACCGCGACGGGCGACGACGCGGCCCGGCGCCTCGCCGCGCGGATGACCGGCCAGCTCGATCGTCAGGCCGCCGCGCTGCTCGGCGGCGACCGGAACGGCTTCCTCGCCATCGCGGAGCCCGGCGCCCGCGCCGGCCTCACCCGCCGGTACGCCGCGTTGCGGGCGCTCCGGGTGACCGTCTGGCGGCCGACGCCGGACGGCGTGCCCAGCGCGGTCGCCGGCCGGCCGGGCGAGTGGCAGCTCAGCGTCAGGGTCGGGTACTGCTTCGTCGTGCCGGGCTGCGCGCCGGCCTCGGTGCTGATCGGCACCCGCTGGCGGGATGTCGGGGAGCAGCTCCGGCTGGTCGCGGTCGAGGAGTCCCGGTCGACCCCGGCCGGCGCCCGGCCCTGGGAGGTCAGCGACCTGGCGGTGGCGGTGGGGAAGCGGGCCGTCGTCGCGACCACGCCCGCGCTGCGGGCCAAGCTGCCCGGCCTGCTCGCCCAGGCCGAGGCGGCGGCGAAGGTCGCTGACCTGTACGCGGTCGGTGCCGCACCCCCCGGCCGCTATCTGGTCTTCTACGCCGGTCGCGCCGAGTGGCGACGCTGGTACGGCGGCGGCCGTCCCCGGTGGACGGCCGGCTACGCGGTCGGCGTCGGCGGCGGCCACCACGACGTGGTGCTCAACGCGGAGAGCCTGTCGCCCGAGGGGGTCGACGACCTGCTCCGGCACGAGCTGACCCACGCCGCGTCGCTGCCCGACCAGGGCTACTCGGACAGGGCCACCTGGTGGCTGGTCGAGGGCCTCGCCGAGTACGCCGGCGCGGACGGCCAGCCGGTGGGCCGCTACGAGGGGCTGTCCGAGGTGCGGAAACTCGTCCGGGGTGGCTGGACCGGCCGGCTGGACGGGCTGGCTCCGGCCGACGACGCGACCGACGACCGGGTCGGCGGCAGCTACGGGATCGGATACCTGGCCGTCCGACACCTGGTGGACCGGTACGGGGAGCAGCGGGTGCTCGACTTCTTCCGCGCGGTGATCCATGATCGGCGATCCGTCGACGAGGCGTCCGACCAGGTCTTCGGCGAGCAGTGGTCCACCCTGCACGACGACTGCGTCGCGTACGTCCGGGCCGTGGCCGGCTGACCGGCGGCCGTCAGGTCGATCCTCGTCGACGGGTCGTAGCATGGGCCGGGTGGCCAGCACCCACTCGCCGCGGCCCCCGATCGCCACGCGGCCCCGCCTGCTCACCGCCCTCCTCGCCGTCGTCGCCCTCACCGGCACCACCGCCGCCTCCTGCGGCGACAAGAAGTCCCCCGTCGCGCTCGCCCCGGTCGGCCGATCCGCCATCACCGAGGTGATCGACGCCCCGGCCACGGTGACCGCCCGGGCCGCCGCGACCCTCACCGCGCCCGCCGACGGCACGCTCGCCAGCCTGCGCGTCCAGCCCGGGCAGCGGGTCCGTCGCGGCCAGGTGCTCGCCGTCATCAGCTCACCGTCCGCCCAGGACCGGCTCCGGCAGGCTCGCGAGGCGCTGCGCGCGGCGAAGCGCGCCGGCCGCGGCGTCGGCGTCGGCGACCTGGGCGGCAGCCGGCGCGGCACCGACCAGGCCGCCGCCGAGGCGTTCGACGCGGCGCGGACCGCCGCCGGGAAGATCGCGGAACCGCAGGTGCGGTCCGCGCTGCTGCTCCAGGTGGAGTCCGCGCAGCGGCAGTACGAGTCGGCCGCTCGCGCAGCCGACCGGGCCGTCACCGCGCTGCAGCGCGGCGTGGCCGGGCTGAACTCCGCGGTCGGCGCGCTCTCCAGCGCCCAACGACTCCAGGCCCAGCAGGCGTACGACCTGGCGAAGGCGACGGTCGACGCGCTCACCCTGCGCGCGCCGGTCGACGGGGTGGTGCAGCCCGGTGGCACCCGGTCCGCGAGCGGGTCGGCCGACCTGGCCGGGCTGCTCGGGGCGGCCGGCGCGGGCGGCGCGACGGGACTCGACCCGTCGGTGTCCGCGCCCGCCCAGGGCGGCCCGCCGCCCGGTGTCGACGTCGCCGTGCCGGCCGGCGGGCGGGTCACCGCCGGGACCCCGGTGCTCACCGTGGTGGACACCGGCGCGCTGGGACTGCTCGCCGAGGTCGACGAGACGGACGTGCTGCTGGTCCGGGCCGGCCTGGCCGCCTCGGTCGAGCTGGACGCGGTCACCGGGGCGACGTACGACGCCCGGGTCCGCTCGGTCGACGTGCTGCCCAGCACCTCCGCCCGGGGCGGGGTGACCTACCGGGTACGGCTGGCGCTGGGCGCGGGTCGCCTCGGTGAGGGGGAGGCCGCACCGGCGCCCCGTCCCGGCATGAACGCCGTGGTCCACCTCCGGGTACGCGAGGCGGCCGACGCCGTCGCCGTGCCCGCCTCGGCGGTCTTCTCCGCCGACGGGCGGGACGCGGTCTGGGTGCTGCGGGACGGGAAGGCCGAGCAGGTGCCGGTCACCGTGGGTGTGCAGGGGCAGGACCTGGTGCAGATCGTCAGCGGTGTGCAGGCCGGCGACCAGGTGGTGGTGCGGGGCGCCGATCAGGTCCGCGACGGCCAGGAACTGAAATGACGCCGCCGGCCGGAGTGCCGGCGGTCGAGGCGGTCGACGTGTCCCGGACGTACCAGCTGGACGGAGTCTCGGTGCCGGCGCTGCGCGGGGTGTCGCTGACCATCGCGCCCGGCGACTACGTCGCGGTGATCGGGCCGTCCGGCTCCGGCAAGTCCACCCTGATGCACCTGCTCGGCGCGCTGGACCGGCCCACCGGCGGTCGGCTGGTGATCGGCGGCCGGGACGTGGCGACGCTCTCCGCCCCGGAACTGGCGACGCTGCGCAACGAGACCATCGGCTTCGTCTTCCAGTCCTTCCATCTGCTGCCGCGGACGTCCGCGGTGGACAACGTCGCGCTGCCACTGGTCTACCGGGGGATCGGCGCTCGGCAGCGGCGGGAACGGGCGGCGGCGATGCTCGGCCGGGTGGGGTTGGGACACCGGCTGCACCACCGGCCCAACCAGCTCTCCGGCGGCGAGCAGCAGCGGGTGGCGATCGCCCGCGCGCTGGTCACCGAACCGGCGGTGCTGCTCGCCGACGAGCCGACCGGCAACCTGGACACCGCGACCGGCGAGGCGGTGCTGGAGCTGCTGGAACGGTTGAACGCCGAGTCCGGGGCGGCCCTGGTGATGGTCACCCACGACCAGGAGGTGGCCGCGCGGGCCCGCCGGCGGATCGCCGTCCGGGACGGCCTCATCCGCTCCGACACGGTCACGGCGGGCGGCGGGCCGCCCCATGATCGACCGCTGACCGACCGCGACCGTCGACCTGAGACACTGGACGCCGCTCCCAGCGCGGAGCCCCGGTCCGCGTCCGGAAGCGGCCCGGGGCACCCGTCCGGTGGCTCCGGCGGCGCCGCCGGAGCCACCGGCCTTCCGCGCCACGAGGATCGCACCGGGGGTGCCTCGTGAGAGTGGCCGAGGCCTGGCGGGTGGCGCTGGACGCGCTGCGGGCCAACCGGATGCGCAGCGCGCTGACCATGCTCGGCGTGATCATCGGGGTGGCCTCCGTGGTGGTGCTGGTGGCGATCGGCACCGGCACCAAGCAGAAGGTGGAACAGCAGGTCGAGGGGCTCGGCTCCAACCTGCTCCTGGTGGTGCCCGGCAAGCTCGACGTGGGCACCGCCCCGGTCGTCTCCCCGCTCACGCTCAAGGACGTCGACGCGGTCTCCCGGGTGGTCGGCGACCCGGGCCGGGTGGCGGTCACCGTCGCCTCCGGGGCCACCGCGCGGGCCGGCAACCGGTCGGACTTCACCACCGTCCAGGGCGTGCTGGAGACCACCCCGACGGTCTTCACCCGGTCGCTGGCCCGGGGTCGCTACCTCACCGGGGCCGACGTGGACACCAGCCGTCGGGTGGCAGTGCTCGGCGCGTCCGTCGCGAAGGCGCTCTTTCCCGATCGGGATCCGCTCGGCCAGCAGGTCGCGCTGGCCGGGGTCCGGTTCCGGGTGATCGGGGTGTTCGCCCCGCTCGGGCAGAGCCTCGGGGTGGACCGGGACGACGAGGTGCACGTCCCGGTCACCGCGGCTCAGCGGCTCTGGGGCACCCAGCGGGTCGACGGCATCGCGGTGAAGGCGCCGGACCGGGAGCGGATCGGCGAACTGGGTGACCGGATCGTCGCCGAGCTCTCCCGCCGCCATCCGGACACCGAGTTCAGCGCGGTCACCCAGCAGCAGATCCTCGGCGTGCTCGGCGACATCCTCGGCGTGCTGACCGGCGTGCTGGCCGCCATCGCCGGCATCTCGCTGCTCGTCGGCGGGGTCGGCGTCTCCAACATCATGCTGGTTTCGGTTCGCGAGCGGACCCGGGAGATCGGCCTGCGCAAGGCGGTCGGGGCCCGCCCCCGGGACATCGGGGTGCAGTTCCTGCTGGAGGCGGTGCTGCTCACCGCCATCGGCGGGCTGATCGGGATGGCGCTGGGTGTGGGCACCGCGCTGCTGGTCGACGCGGTCTCGCCGATCCCGGCGGCGATCACCTGGTGGTCGCTGGCGCTCGCCTTCGGGGTCTCCGCCCTCGTCGGCATCGTCTTCGGGGTGGTACCGGCCCAGCGGGCCGGCCGCCTCGACCCGGTGGTCGCGCTGCGGGCGGAGTGACCCGCGGAGGGTGCATCCGTCCGCCAACGGGACGAGGTGCGCATCGGGGAGGAAAACGCCAGGTCAACGCGGCGGAACGGCGCCTCGTCCATGATCAGTTGCAGGAAGGGATCGCGCCGGTCACAGCCGTCCCGTTACCGTACTGGTAACACGCGCGTTGCCCGTCCTGGCGGGAGCTCCCGTCCGGTGGCACGCGCCGGGCATGGGAATGGGTCGGTGAGCCATGGCCGGGTCGCAGTCCGACGGTCGACTGTCGGATGTCAGGTTCCTGACCGTCGCCGAGGTGGCGGCGGTCATGCGGGTGTCCAAGATGACGGTCTACCGTCTGGTGCACAGCGGTGAGCTGACCGCGGTACGGGTGGGCCGGTCGTTCCGGGTGCCCGAGCACGCGGTGCACGAGTACCTCCGAGGCGCGTTTCAGGAAACCGCCTGACGCACCGCCGAGTGCGACGTAACGGGCATCGACGGGGGCGCGTTGGTCCTGCTGACGCACTCCGGCTACCCTGGACCCCGACCGTGATCGCACCCTGGTGCGCCCTGCCCACCACGCTGGTCCGGTCCGTTGTCCGCATGCGGTCGCCGACACCACGCACGGTGGTGTCTCCCGGTCCGCCCCGCACGTTGCATCGAAAGGCTGTCGTATGGGCTCGGTGGTCAAGAAGCGCCGCAAGCGCATGGCTAAGAAGAAGCACCGCAAGCTGCTGCGCAAGACCCGCGTCCAGCGTCGCCGTCTCGGCAAGTGACCGGTGCCGGGCCTCGGCCCGGCATCCGGCCCCACTTGCCAACTGTCGACTCTCGGAGGCTCAGGTGATCAGGCCGCGGATGTCCCGGCTCGATCCCGCCTGCCAAGCAAGGCGCACGACATGACCCCCGGTGGCACCCCAGGTGCTCCGGGGGTCGTCGTCGTGACCGGGGTCGGCCGCTACCTCGGCGCGCACGTCGCCGCGCGGCTCGCCGCCGACCCCCGGATCGAACGGGTCATCGGCGTCGACCCGGCCACCCCCGGCCCCGAGGTCATCGACCTGCTCGACCGGGTGGAACGTATCCGCCTCGACCTCGACTCCCTCGGCGGCCTCCTCGCCGACCTCGAGGTCGACGCCGTCGTGCACCTGGCGCTGGTCAGCGCCCCCGATCCGCAGCACGGCGCCCGGGCGGCGATGAAGGAACAGAACGTCATCGGCACCATGCAGCTGCTCGCCGCCTGCCAGCGGGCGCCCCGGCTGCGCAAGCTGGTGGTCCGCTCGTCGACCGCCGCGTACGGCGCGTCGTTCCGCGACCCGGCGGTGTTCACCGAGGAGACCGAGCCGCGCGAGGTGCCGCGCGGCGGTTTCGGCCGCGACATCCTCGACATCGAGGGGTACGTCCGCGGGTTCCGCCGGCGCCGCCCCGACGTCACCGGCACCGTGCTGCGCTTCGCGCCGTTCATCGGCTCCACCGCGGACACCACGCTGACCCGCTACTTCTCCCAGCCGGTGGTGCCCACCGTCTTCGGCCGCGATCCGCGGCTGCAGTTCGTCCACTTCGACGACGCGCTCGAGGTGCTGCACCGGTCGATCGCCGAGGACCACCCGGGGACGTACAACGTCGCCGGTCCGGGTGTGCTCTCCCTCTCCCAGGCCATCCGGCGGGCCGGTCGGGTGGCCATGCCGGTGCTGGAGCCCGGCCTCTCCGGCGCCGCGTCGATCGCCCGCAACCTCGGCTTCGGCCGCTACGGTTTGGACCAGGTCGACCTCTTCGTGCACGGTCGGGTGGTGGACACCAGCCGACTGGAGCGGGAGTACGGCTTCACGCCCCGCTCCACCGCCGCCGCGTTCGAGGACTTCATCCGCGCCCACCACGGTGGCGTGGTGGTGAGCCGGGATCAGCTCGCCGCCGCCGAGCAGCTGGTGCTGGAAGGCATCCGCCAGGTCCGCTCGGCCGTGCGGGAGCGGCCGTGACCGGCCCGGACGAGCGGCGCGACGGCCGGTACGACGTACCGCTGACGGTGGCCGGACCGGACGCGGAGGCGGCGCGGCGCAACGGGCACCGGCGGGCGACGGCGGCCGCCGACCCGGCGACGCGCGACGAGCCGGACACCGCCGCGACGGACGAGCCGTTCCTCATGGCGGACGAGCGGACCGTCGACGTCGGCCCGGCGGCGGCCGAGGATCCGGTCGGGACGACGCCGGACGACGGCGGGGGGGTGGCGTCGCCCGGGCCGGCGGTGCCGGACCGGCGGGACCACTGGGACCGCCGGGTCGCGGGCGGGCTGGCCTTCCTGCGGCGACGGCTCTCCGGCGACTACGAGGTCGACGAGTTCGGCTTCGACCCTGACCTGACCGACGCCGTGTTCCACCCGCTGGTCCGGCTGCTCTACCGGGACTGGTTCCGGACCGAGGTCGGCGGCCTGGAGAACGTGCCGGCCGACGGGCCCGCCCTGGTGGTCGGCAACCACTCCGGCACGGTGGCGCTGGACGCGCTGATCCTGTCCGCCGCCCTGCACGACCAGCACCCGGCGCGCCGCTACCTGCGGCTGCTCGGCGCCGACCTGGTCTTCCGGATGCCGGTGGTCTCCGAGATCGCGCGCAAGACCGGCGGCACGGTGGCCTGCAACCCGGACGTCGAGCGGCTGCTCGGCAAAGGCGAGCTGGTCGGCGTCTTCCCGGAGGGATTCAAGGGCGTCGGCAAGCTCTACTCCGACCGCTACAAGCTCCAGCGGTTCGGTCGGGGCGGCTTCGTCTCCGCGGCGCTGCGTACCGGCACCCCGATCGTGCCGGTGGCCATCGTCGGCGGCGAGGAGATCTATCCGATGCTCGCCGACATCAAGCCGCTCGCCCGGCTGCTCAAACTGCCCTACTTCCCGGTCACGTCGACGTTCCCGTGGCTCGGGCCGCTGGGCATGGTGCCGCTGCCGAGCAAGTGGATGATCGAGTTCTGCCCGCCGATCCCCACCGCGCACCTCACCGACTCGGCCGACGACCCGCTGGTCGTCTTCAACCTCGCCGACCAGGTCCGGGAGACCATCCAGCAGACCCTGCACCGGCTCCTCGAACGACGCCCCGACCCGTTCGGTCCCTGAGGGAAGGCGCCGTCAGGGGGTGCGGCGGCGGCGGTGCAGGGCGAGCCCGGCGGTGACCGCCCCGGCGACCAGCCCGGCGGCGGCGGTGGACGGTACGGCGATCTTGACCGCCCGGCGGCCGGTGCGGAAGTCCCGGACGTCCCAGCCGCGCTGGCGGGCCTGCCGGAGCAGGGCGGCGTCCGGGTTGATCGCCACCGGGTGCCCCACCGTGGAGAGCATCGGCAGGTCGTTGGCGGAGTCGCTGTACGCGGCGCAGCGGGTCAGGTCCAGCCCCTCGATCGCGCCGAGCTGGGTCACCGCCTCGGCCTTGGCCGGCCCGTGCATGAGGTCGCCGACCAACCGCCCGGTGTACGCCCCGTCGACCACCTCGGCCACCGTGCCGATCGCCCCGGTCAGGCCGAGCCGGGCGGCGAGCACCCGGCCGATCTCCACCGGAGCGGCGCTGACCAGCCACACCCGCTCACCCCGGTCGAGGTGGTGCTGCGCCAGCTTGCGGGTGCCGGCCCAGATCCGCGGGGCCATCAGCTCGTCGAAGATCTCCTCCGCGAGCCGTTCCACGTCCTCCACCCGCCAGCCCTCGATGAAGGCGAGCGCGGCCTCCTTGGCCTGCGACATGTCGCCGGCGTGCTCGGTGGCGAGCAGCCGGAACCTCGCCTGCTGCCAGGCGAACCGGGCCAGGTCACCGGTGGTGAAGTAGTTCCGGGCGGCGAGCCCGCGGGCGAACCAGTAGATCGAGGCGCCCTGCATCATCGTGTTGTCCACGTCGAAGAAGGCCGCCGCGGTGGAGTCGAGCGTGGGGGTGACCGGCGGCGCCTGCTCGGTCTCCGACCAACCGGCGGTGTGACCGTCGGCGTCGGTGCTGACCGTCACCTTCCGGGTGCGAGCCACGCGACCTCCCTCCGCTCGACGATCGGGACACACGTTCCACGGCGAGCGTAGCCGCACACCGGACACGGCCGGTCGTACGTACGGAGAACTGTGGCGTGGTCGGCTGCCGCGCCGGTCCGGGTCAGCGGTCGCCGGGACAGTCGACCGGGGCGGGGCCCAGCGCGTCGCTGGCGACGGGTGCGGGCAGCCCGCACGCGATCGCCGCGCGGAGCGCCTCGGAGCGCTTGCGTACGGCGTCGAGCAGGGCGAGTGAACGCCGGGTGCGGTCCCGTTCGCCGTGGTCCGTCCGGTCGAGCCCGCTGACCGCCTGCCGCTGGCCGGTGACGAAGACGTTGACCGCGTCCAGGCTGGCCGGGTCGGAGCGCTGCGCCGCGACGGTGGTGAGCAGCCGTACGCCCTGGCGGGTGTCGGCGTCCATGTCGTCGAGGACGGCACTGAACCCGATCCGGTCGCCGCGTACCGTGGCGGCCTCGTCGAGGCGGGTCTTGGCGAAGTCGAGGAAGAGCTGACCACGGCTGATGTCCGAGCTGGCCAGGGCGAGCTGGGCCCGCTCGGTGGAGCGCTTCATGCCGTAGAGCGCGTCGCCGGGCAGCGCGTTCTCGCTGGCGGCGGAGATGCCGGAGAGGGCGACGGCCCCCGCGGCGATGCCGACCAGTATCGCGCCTCGGGCGCGGGCCCGCCGGGCGGTGACCGCCGGCAGGAGCGAGCCCCGGGTGCCGGTGCTCGCCGCGGTCTCGGTCCTCGCCGCCGCCGGGGCACCGATGCCCTCCCGCTCGGCGGTGGCCACCAGCATCGCCCGGAGTCCGGTGCGGAAGTCCGCGTCGACGTCGACATCGGGTCGGTCGGCGGTGAGCCGCTGACTGACCGCGACGAGTGCGGCGAGTTCGTCGTCCACCCGGGAGCGCACGTGGTGACGTCGGCCGCCGTTGGCCTCGTCGAGGAGCTGTGCGAAGCGCTCGGCGCGCCGACGGGAGAAGAGGTCACTGTCCACCGCAGGCACCTCCTCTCGCTGGTCACGGCCGGTCGGGCCGTAGTCGTCGCCAGCGACCGGTGGCAGCGTGACGCTGACGGACGACCCGCTGGTCGACCGTGCCCGCCGGACCTGGTGGCCCGGGGGACGCCGGGACAACCACTGGTCGCACCCGGAGAAACGGTCCGCGCCGGGTGGCGGTTACGGGGACGGCGGAGGCGAAATCACGACGAGTGATCGTCGTCACGGGCGTGCGGCGCCGCCCGCCCGCCCACGGTACGGGGGCGGGCCGGCGCGAACCACGTCTCTCAGGGCTGGAAGCCGTCGGGCAGCAGCCGGGCCAGGGCCCGCACCGCCCGGTACTGCAGCGCCTTGATCGCGCCCTCGTTCTTGCCCATCGCGCGGGCGGTCTCGGCGACGGAGAAGCCCTGGAGGAAGCGGAGCACGATGCACTCCTGCTGCTCCGGGTTGAGCTGCTTGACCGCGGTGAGCAGGGCGACGTTGGTGATGTGCTCGACCACCGCCGCCTCCGGGCTGCCCTCCGGCCCGCGGTCCTCCCGGTCGGCGTCGAGCACGTCGCCGGTGGTGACCTCGAGGCGGTAGCGGCCGGACTTGAAGTGGTCGGCGACCAGGTTGCGGGCGATGGTGACCAGCCAGGCGCCGAGGTCCCGGCCCTGCCAGGTGAAGCTGCCGATCCGCTTGAGCGCCCGGAGGAAGGTGTCGGAGGTCAGGTCCTCGGCCAGTTGCCGGTTGCCGACCCGGAAGTAGACGAACCGGAAGACGGTGTCGACGTACCGGTCGTAGATGAGGCCGAAGGCCTCGGCCTCGCCGGCCTGGGCCCGCTCGACCAGGGTCCAGACCTCGGTGGCCGGGTCCGACGGGTCGGGGCGACTCGGGAAGCCGGTGGCGGTGACCGGCGCGGCGGGCACCGCGGGCAGCACGGCCGTGTCGGCGGCCGGCACCGCCGGCAGGATGGCCGTCTCGCCGGCCGACGGATCGATGGCCGGCGGATCGATGGGCGACGGATCGATGGCAGGCGGCGTCTCCGGCGCCCGGCGACCCTGCGCCGGCATGGTGGGGCGGGACGGGGCGTCGACCCGGCTCGCGTTGCCGCCCGGCAGAGCCGGGCGGGGCGGTGCCTCGTTGTGGTGCGGCCGGTTGCGCACCCGACGGGTGCCCTCGCCCCGGACGGCGAGGCCCCACGAGCCCTCCGCCGCGCCGCGCGGCGTCTGGTCCAGCCGCTCGTTGACCGGCGTCCTCGGGGTCGGACCGGTCAGGCCGGCCGGCCGCTCCGCGTAACCGAAGGTGGTCACCGGGCCTCCCCGATCCACGCGGGGCACGGCCGCACCGGATGCCGCGGCGTCGCGGCGGGACCGGGTACGCCCCGGTCGGGCAGGGCCGTTCCGGGACGTGCCGACGGGCGGCAGATCCCCTTGAGGTGCTGGTCCAATGCGCTCACAGGCACGGGGGCCTCCTCGGGCTGAGGGGTGTCGACTCACGGCAAATGGGGTGAGCCGACCCGAGTGATGATAGGGGCCAACGTCACCCGCGCGTGGCAAGTCCGTTACACAGGGCGGAAGTATTTCCCTCCCTGTCGCACGGATGGCGGACCGGTTGTCCGTCGTGTGCGGTTGACTTTGCCGGCGGAAGCTGGTCCGGAGTGGAAAGTCCTGGTCGGAGTGTTTTGCACCCGCCGTTCGGCGTGTCGCGGCGGCCGTCCCGGGCGTCCGGACGCGCGGGCATGGTCGGCCGGCCGCCGCTGTGCCAGACTCAGCCACCGTGCAGGACGCAGCCGACAGTTCCGCGCCGAACCTCGCCGACCGGCTCCGCCGGGCGGCACTCGCCCACGGGGACCGCCCCGCGTTGCACTGGCGGGACCACACGGACCACACCCTCACCTGGTCCGAGCTGGACGCCGCGGTGACCGGCGCGGCCCGGGCCCTCGCCGCCTCGGTACCGGCCGGTCCGCCCGGCGACCGGCACCCGCCCCGGGTGGCGGTGTCGTTCGGCAACACACCGGACTTCGTGGTGACCTACCTGGCGGTGCTGCGCGCCGGGCTGGTCGCGGTGCCGGTCAACCCGGCCCTCACCGCCCGGGAGTTGCGGCACGTGCTCGCCGACTCCGGCGCCGCAGTGCTGATCTGTGCCGCCGAGGTCCGTGACCGGGTCGCCGACCTCGCCGAGGCGTTGCCCGCGCTGACCGCCGTGCACACCGCCCCGCCGGTGACCGACGGCGACGCCCCGGGGGCGTTCCCGACCCGGAGCGGCGAGGATCTGGCGGTACTGCTCTACACCTCGGGCACCGAGGGCCGGCCCAAGGGCGCGATGCTGTCGCACCGGGCGCTGGCGGCCAACCACGAGCAGGTCGCCCGGATCACCCCGCCGGTGGTCGGGCCCGACGACACCGTGCTGCTCGCGCTGCCGCTCTTCCACGCGTACGGGTTGAACTCGGGGCTGGGGGCAGTCGTCCATCACGGCGCGACGGGGGTGCTCGTCGACGATCTCGGCCCGACCGGGGCGCTCGCCGAGCTCGCCCGGCACCGGGTCAGCGTGCTGATCGGCGTACCGTCGATGTTTCTGACCTGGGCCGAGGCGGACCGCGACGCGGTGGTGACGGCCCTGGCGTCGGTCCGGGTGGCGGTCTGCGGCGCGGCGCCGCTGCCGCCGGCGACCGCGGCGCGGTTCGCCGAGGTCGCCGGTCGCCCGCTGCACGTCGGGTACGGCCTGACCGAGACGGCCCCGGTCCTCACCTCCACCCTGGTGGGCGGAGTGCCGAAGGCCGGCTCGATCGGCCGGCCGCTGCCCGGCGTCGACGTGCGCCTGGTCGGGCCCGACGGGGTCGACCTGTGGCGGGACGGTGTCGCCGCGCCCGAGGACGACCCGGACGAGCCGGACCTCTCCGACGACGGGCCGGGCACCGACCCGGGCGAGATCGTGGTCCGGGGCGCGAACCTGTTCGCCGGCTACTGGCCGGACGGCCGGGGCGGCCCGGACGACGACGGCTGGTGGGCCACCGGCGACGTCGCGTACGCCGACGAGGACGGCGACCTCTTCCTGGTCGACCGGCTGGGCGAGCTGATCCTGGTGAACGGCTTCAACGTCTACCCGCACGAGGTGGAGCTGGTGCTCGAAGCGCACCCCGGGGTGGCCGAGTCGGCGGTCCTGGGGGTGCCGCACCCGCGGACCGGGGAGACTGTCCGAGCGTACGTGGTGCGGGCGCCCGGCTCCAGCGTGACGGAGGCGGACCTGCTCGCGCACTGCGACCGTAACCTGGCCCGGTTCAAGTGCCCGACCGCCGTCGAGTTCGTCGACACGCTGCCGTACTCGGCGATCGGCAAGGTACGCAAGGCCCAGCTCCGCCCGTCGGCGCCCCCGGTGCCGTCCCCGGCACCGCCGGCCGAGATCCGCACGGAGGTACCCGATGTCCACTGACGCGCGGCTGACCCTGATCACCCGGGCCGGCTGTCACCTCTGCGAGGACGCGAAGGCGGCGCTCGACCGGGTGGTGGCGGTCACCGGCGACCGGTGGCTGGAGAAGGACGTCACCGGCGACGTCGAGCTGGAACGGGAGTACGGCGACCGGCTGCCGGTGGTGCTGCTCGACGGCAAGGAGCACGGCTACTGGCGGGTCGAGGAGGAGCGGCTGCTGCGGGATCTCACCACCCCGCAGCTCTGATCCTGGCCCGGGGCTCGATTATCGTGCACCGATGACCCTTGAGCGGCGCCACCTGGTGTGGGACTGGAACGGCACCCTCCTCGACGACCTCGACCTGGTGGTGCGGGCGACCAACGTCGCCTTCGCCAGCGCGGGCCGGCCGGCGGTCACCACCGACGAGCACCGGGTGCGGTTCCGCCGGCCGATCGCCGACTACTACGCCGAGATGCTGGGCCGGGCGATCGACGACGAGGCGTTCGGCCGGCTCGACCGGATCTTCCACGACGCGTACCGGGCGGAGCTGACCAGCTGCGAGCTGGCCGCCGACGCGACCACCGCGATCGCGGCCTGGTCGGGCAGTCAGTCGCTGCTATCCATGTGGTTCCACGACGAGCTGGTGCCGACCGTGCACACCTACGGGCTGACTCCGCACTTCACCCGGGTGGACGGGCTGCGGTCGGCGGTCGGCGGCGGCTTGAAGGCGGAGTGGCTGGACAGGCACCTGGCCGAGCTGGGCCTGTCCGGCGGTGAGGTGGTGCTGATCGGCGACTCGCTCGACGACGCCGACGCGGCCACCTCGGTCGGCGCCCGTTGCGTGCTCTACACCGGCGGCCTCTCCGACCCCACCCGCCTCCGCGCCTTCACCCACCCCACCGCCGACACCCTCCCCGAAGCCGGGACCCTCGCCCACACCCTCCCCTGACCCCACCCCCCCCCCCGGCCGGGGTGATCAGGAGCTGGTCGGGCAAGTTGATCTCCCGGCACCCGTCACCCCCATGATCAAGGCGCCCGGGCCGGGGTCAGGCCCGGAGGTGGGCGAGGACGGCGAGGACGCGGCGGTGGTGGTGGGTGGCGTCCGGGGGAAGGTGGAGTTTGGTGAAGATGTTGCCCACGTGCTTCTCCACCGCGCCGTCGCTGACCACCAGGGCGCGGGCGATGGCGGTGTTGGAGCGGCCCTCGGCCATCAGGGCGAGGACCTCGCGTTCGCGCGGGGTCAGCTCCCGCAACGGGTCGTCGCGGCGGCGTCGGACCAGCAGCTGACCGACCACCTCCGGGTCGAGCACCGTGCCGCCGGCGGCCACCCGGGTCAGCGCGTCCAGGAACTCGTCGATCGCGGCCACCCGGTCCTTGAGCAGATAGCCGATTCCGCCGCCGCCGACCCCGCCGGTGGTCGCCAGCAGGTCGTCGGCGTACGACACCTCGACGTACTGGGAGAGCACCAGGACCGGCGTACGCGGCACCAGGCGGCGCGCCTCCACCGCCGCCCGCAGCCCCTCGTCGGTGTGCGAGGGCGGCATCCGGACGTCCACCACCGAGACGTCCGGCCGGTGCCGCACCACCGCCTCGACCAGCGCGTCGCCGTCACCGACGGCGGCCACCACCTCGTGTCCCGACTCGGTCAGCAGCCGGACCAGCCCCTCCCGGAGCAGCACGGCGTCGTCCGCGATCACCACCCGCATGGTTCCGGTGTCTACCACGCCGGGGCCACCCGGCCGCCCGGCACGGCTGCCGGCCGGGCCGGCGGGGTCGGCCGGGTCACCGGGGAAGCTCGGCGTGGATCTCGGTCGGGCCGCCGGTCGGGCTGACCACGTCGAGCGTGCCGCCGGTGGCCCGGACCCGGTCGGCGATGCCGGCCAGGCCGTGCCCCTTGGCCAGGTGGGCGCCGCCCACCCCGTCGTCGCGTACGCCGATCTCCAGTCGACCGACCCGGCGGGTGATCTCGACCTGGCACGAGGTGGCCTGGCTGTGCTTGGCGACGTTGGTCAGCGCCTCCGCCACCACGAAGTACGCGGTGTTCTCCACCGCCGGGTCGAGCCGCCCGGTGGGCGTGCCCAGCTCGGGGTCGATCACCAGCTCGACCGGGACCAGGGCGCGGGCGGCCAGGGCGGCCAGCGCGCTGGGCAGGCCGCGGTCCACCAGGATCGGCGGGGCGATGCCCCGGGACAGGGCGCGCAGCTCGCCGAGGGTCTCCCGGGTCTGGGTGACCGCCTCGTCCAGGGTCCGGCGGGCCGCCTCCGGGTCGGCGGCGAGTTGCTGGCGGGCCCGGCTCAGGTCCATGGCGAGCCGGACCAGGCGCTGCTGCGGGCCGTCGTGGATGTCGCGTTCCAGCCGGCGCAGGGCGGACGCCTCGGCCGAGGCGGCGGCCCGCTTCTGCTCCTCCAGGGTGGTGATCCGGTTGCGCATCTCGGCCACCCCGGTCAGCAGCGAGCGGGCGAGGCCGGCCTGGAGCAGGGCGCAGGCCCGGGCCAGCAGCGGCAGGGTGAGGAGGCAGAAGATGCCGAGCGCGGTGTTCAGGGCGATCCGCGCGCCGGCCCCGTCGCCCATCCCGAGGAGCTGGCTGAGGTCCTGGTCGTCCGGGCCGCGCGGGATGGCCCAGTCGTACCCGCCGTAGAGCGTGCCGGCGACGGCGACCGCCCACCAGACGAGCAGCAGCACGAAGGTCGGCAGCGCCACCAGCAGCTTGAGCAGGCCGTGCGCCAGGTCGAGCCAGGACTGCGCGTCGCGCATCGGCACGAAGACCCGCCGCCAGAGCTTCGCGCCCGGTTCGGGGACCAGGTACTCCGGGCGCACCCGGGGTTGGCGCAGCACGGCGGGGAGCCGCAGCCGCTCGATGTCGGCCAACCCGCGGGCCACGTAGAGGGTGCCGGCGAGGACCGGCAGGCCGACGGTGGTCACCAGCAGGCCGGCGGTGAGTGAGATCCCCGCCACCACGACCACGAAGCCGGCGATGGCCAGCGGCAGGCCGAGCAGCACGTAGCCGGAGTCGTGCAGGAGCTGACGGGTGACTCGGCTGACGGGTGCCGGGGTCGGCGCGGGGGCCAGGGGGATGGCGGTCATGGCATGAGGTTATGGGCGACGGCGGGCCGGACCCATCCCGTGCGCCGGCCTCTCCGGGGTGGGGTTCTCCCTACCTCGACGCCACGGTCGAGGGCGGCGGGCCGGGCGCCGAACGGGGTGCGGGAGTGAGACGCGACCTAGATCAACGGTGACACAGCGCGATCGAGCGCGCGCGATTGGTCAGAGAAGTCGGGATTGAGCAATAATCGCCGAGCGACGCCGATGGAGCGCGCTAGATCGATCTTGTGGAATGGAGGGCAGGTGGAGGCACGTCGCGAGCCAGCAAGATCGCGATTTGTGCACGTCTTCACAAGCGCCTACTCTGTAGTTCCGACGCGCCCTGCTAGCACAGCCGGCAATATCGGTCGCCAGCGGGAGTCCCGAAACGACCGGCCACCGACGCTGGTCGAGGATCGCACCGCACGGAGTCTCATGAGTCAGCACCGCCACCCTGGCGCGCCCGGCCGCGCCGGTGCCGTACCGGCGCTCCCGGACCTTCCCGAGGCCACCGTCGCACGGCTCCCGGAATACCTCCGTGCGCTGCACAATCTCGCCGATGTCGGTCACGACACGGTGTCCAGCGAGGGCCTGGCGAACGCCGCGGGGGTGAACTCGGCGAAGCTCCGCAAGGACCTCTCCCACCTCGGCTCGTACGGGACCCGGGGCGTCGGCTACGACGTGTCGCTGCTGATCGACCAGATCGAGTCGGTGCTCGGGCTCACCCAGTGCCGCTCGGTCGCCCTGGTCGGCGTGGGTAATCTCGGTCACGCCCTGGCCGGGTACGACGGCTTCGCCAGCCGCGGCTTCCGGATCGCCGCGCTCTTCGACGCGGACCCGTCCCGGGTCGGCGAGCAGATAAACGGGCTGGTCGTCCGGCATGTCGACGAGCTGTCCCGGGTCGCCGCCGAGGAGTTGATCTCGATCGGCGTGATCGCCACCCCCGCGCCGGCCGCCCAGGCGGTCGCCGACCAGCTCGTCGCCGTCGGCGTGACGAGCATCCTCAACTTCGCGCCGTGCGTACTCTCGGTTCCGGAGGGGGTCGACGTGCGCAAGGTCGACCTCGCGATCGAGCTGCAGATCCTGTCCTTCCACGAGCACCGCAAGGCGTCGCTGACCGCGCTCCCCGCCACCGCCGGGTCCGCCCTCACCGCTCTGCCCGGCGGGCTCGCGGCCACCGACACCCAGGAGGCGATCGGCACGTGAAACTGCTCGTCGTCGGCGCGTCCTACCGCACCGCTCCGGTCGCCACGCTGGAGCAGCTGGCGGTCGCCCCCGCCGATCTCACCCGCACCCTGGACCGCCTGGTCGCCCAGCCGTACGTCGCCGAGGCCGTGCTCGTCTCCACCTGCAACCGGGTGGAGGTCTACGCGGCCGTCTCCGGCTTCCACGGCGGCCTCGGCGACATCTGCGCGGTCCTCGCCGAGCAGGCCGGCTCCCCGCCGGCGGCGCTCGCCAACCACCTCTACGTGCACTACGACGCCGCCGCCGTCGACCACGTCTTCCGGGTCGCCGCCGGGCTGGACTCGATGGTGGTCGGCGAGGCGCAGATCCTCGGCCAACTCCGGGACGCGTACCACTGGGCCGGTGGCGCCGACTCCGCCGGCCGGCTGCTGCACGAGCTGATGCAGCAGGCACTGCGGGTGGGCAAGCGCGCGCACGCCGAGACCAACATCGACCGGGCCGGTCAGAGCGTCGTCACCGCCGCCCTGGATCTGGCGACCGGCCTCCTCGACGGCGACCTCTCCGGCCGGCCCGCCATGGTGGTCGGGGCCGGCGCGATGGGCTCGCTGGGCGTGGCGACGCTCTCCCGGCTGGGCGCCGGGCCGCTCACCGTGACCAACCGCGGCGCCGACCGGGCCGTCCGGCTGGCCGCGTCGTACGGCGCCAATGCGGTGCCGATGGCCGAGCTGGTCGACACGCTCTCCACAGTGGACATCGTAGTGGCCGCCACCGCCGCCACCGAACCGGTCCTCACCATCGACGTGGTGACCCGGGCGCTGGCCGGCCGGGACGCCGACCGGGGCCCGCTGGTCCTGCTCGACCTGGCCGTGCCGCGTGACGTCGCGGAGGGCGTCGCGGAGCTGACCGGGGTCGAGGTGATCGACATCGACCGGATGGCCGCGATCCTCGCCGACGGACCGGCCGCCACCGACGCCGCCGAGGTGACCCGGATCGTCACCGCAGAGGTCGAGGCGTTCCTGTCCTGGCTCCGCGGGGCCGACGTGGCGCCCACCGTGGCCGCCCTGCGCGGCCGCGCCGACGACGTGGTCAGCGCGGAGCTGCGCCGGCTCACCCAGCGCCGCCCCGACTTCAGCGACGACCAGCGCGCCGAGGTCGCCCGGACGGTGCACCGGGTGGTGCAGCGGCTGCTGCACCAGCCCACCGTGCGGGTCCGCCAGCTCGCCGCCGAGCCGGGCGGCGACCAGTACGCCGCCCTGCTGCGTGAGCTGTTCGACCTCGAGGTGCCGCAGACCTCCCCCGTCGACACCGTCCCCGACGTGGTGGAGACCGACGGCGCCGGCCGGCCGTCCTTCGACGCCGCCGACGTCCCGTCCACCGGAGGTGCGCGATGACCGCCCCCCTGCGCCTCGGCACCCGGGGCAGCGCCCTGGCGATGGCCCAGTCCGGCCAGATCGCCGAGGCCCTCACCGCGGCCACCGGCCGCGAGGTCGAGCTGGTCGAGGTGGTCACCGCCGGGGACCGCTCCTCGGCCCCGGTGCACCGGCTCGGCGTCGGCGTCTTCGTCTCCGCCCTGCGGGACGCGCTGACCGCCGGCACCATCGACTTCGCCGTGCACTCGTACAAGGACCTGCCGACGGCGGCGGCCCCCGGGCTGCACATCGCGGCGGTGCCGCCCCGGCAGGACCCGCGCGACGCGTTGGTCGCCAAGGGCGGCCGTACGCTCGCCGAGCTGCCGCCCGGCGCGGTGGTCGGCACCGGCGCGCTGCGCCGCATCGCGCAGCTGCACGCGCTCGGCTTGCAGCTGGAGGTCACCCCGATCCGCGGCAACGTGGACACCCGCCTCGGTCGGGTGCTCGGCCCGGACGCCGACCTCGACGCGGTGGTCCTGGCCCGCGCCGGGCTGGCCCGGCTCGGCCGGACCGACGTGATCACCGAGACGCTCGACCCGATGCTGATGCTGCCCGCGCCCGCCCAGGGCGCGCTGGCCGTGGAGTGCCGGATCGACGACCCCGACCTGGCCGAGCTGCTCGCCATGCTCGACCACGCACCGTCCCGCGCCGCGGTCATCGCGGAGCGGGCACTGCTGGCCACCCTGGAGGCCGGGTGCAGCGCACCCGTCGCCGCCTACGGCGAACTCGCCGAGGGTGACGCCGGTGAGGAGATCTACCTGCGCGGGGCGGTGGTCAGCCCGGACGGTACCCGTGACCTCCGGCTGTCCCGCACCGGAACGCCCGCCGACGCGGCGGAGATCGGCAAGGCACTCGCCGCCGAACTCCTCGAACTCGGCGCCGACTCGATCCTCGGCCAAGAAGGACACACCGGCCCGGGGACCCAGCAATTTGGGAGCACAGAATGACCCGCACCCGTAAGCCCGTAGGCCGCATCGCGTTCGTCGGCGCCGGTCCTGGCGACCCGGGTCTGCTGACCCGCCGGGCACACGACGCCCTGGTCGACGCCGACCAGGTGGTGTACGACCGGGGAGTCCCGGAGTCGCTGCTCGACGTCGTCCGCGCCCAGGCCAAGTCCGACGCCCAGTTCAGCCCCGCCGAGGGCGTACCGGGGGACGTGGCGAAGGTGCTGATCTCCGCGGCCCGCTCCGGGCTGAACGCGGTGCACCTGGTCGCCGGTGACCCGTTCGGCCACGACTCGGTGGTCAAGGAGGTGCAGGCGGTGGCGCGTACCGCCGCGCACTTCGAGGTGGTCCCGGGCGTCGGCCAGGCCGAGGGCGTGGCCACCTACGCCGGGGTGCCGCTGCCGGGGGTGCGGACCGCCGCCGACGTCGACGACGTCAGCACGCTGGACTTCGACGCGCTCGCCGCCGCCGTCGGTCGGGGCTCGCTGGCCCTGGCCGTGGACGCCGGTGACCTGGCCGCGATCCGGGACGGCCTGCTGGCCGCCGGGGTCGACGGCACCACCGGCGTCGGGGTGACCGGCGACGGCACCGGTGAGACGCAGTACACCACCACGTCGACCGTGGACTCCTTCGTCGCGGCGGCGCTCGGCTTCACCGGCCGGGTGGTGCTCACCGTCGGCGAGGGCGTCGGCCAGCGGGACAAGCTGAGCTGGTGGGAGAACCGCCCGCTGTACGGCTGGAAGGTGCTCGTCCCCCGGACCAAGGAGCAGGCCGGCGCGATGAGCGCCCGGCTGCGCGCGTACGGGGCGATCCCGTGCGAGGTGCCGACCATCGCGGTCGAGCCGCCGCGTACCCCCGCCCAGATGGAGCGGGCGGTCAAGGGCCTGGTCGACGGCCGGTACGCCTGGGTGATCTTCACCTCGGTCAACGCCGTCCGCGCGGTCTGGGAGAAGTTCGCCGAGCACGGCCTGGACGCCCGGCACTTCGGCGGCGTCAAGATCGCCTGCATCGGCGAGGCCACCGCGGACGCGGTCCGCGCCTTCGGCATCCAGCCCGAGCTGGTGCCGGCGGGGGAGCAGTCCTCCGACGGGCTGCTGGCCGAGTTCTCGCCGCACGACGAGATCCTCGACCCGGTGGGCCGGGTGCTGCTGCCGCGCGCCGACATCGCCACCGAGACCCTTGCCGCCGGGCTCACGGAGCGCGGCTGGGAGGTCGACGACGTGACCGCGTACCGGACCGTCCGCGCCGCCCCGCCGCCCGCCGAGATCCGGGACGCGATCAAGTCGGGCGGGTTCGACGCGGTGCTCTTCACCTCGTCCTCCACCGTCCGGAACCTGGTCGGCATCGCCGGGAAGCCGCACGCGCGTACCGTTGTTGCCGTCATCGGGCCCAAGACGGCGGAGACCGCGACGGAGTTCGGCCTGCGGGTCGACGTCCAGCCTCAGCACGCCTCGGTGCCCGACCTGGTGGAGGCGCTCGCCGCCTACGCCGTCGAGCTGCGCGAGAAGCTCGCCGCCATGCCGGCGAAGCAGCGCCGCGGCTCGAAGGTGCAGGGGCCGACCGCCCTGAGGTTCCGCTAGTCGCTAGGGAGGCCCTCATGCCGTACCCCGAGATCCGGCCCCGCCGGCTGCGTCGTAACGCGGCCGTGCGGCGGCTGGTCTCCGAGACCCGCGTCGACCCGGCCGAGCTGGTCGTGCCGATGTTCGTCAAGGAGGGGCTGACCGAGCCGCGGCAGATCAAGTCCCTCCCGGGGGTGCTCCAGCACTCCCGGGACTCGCTCCGCAAGGCCGCCGTCGAGGCGGCCCAGGCCGGGGTCGGCGGGATCATGCTCTTCGGGGTGCCGGCCTCGCGTGACGAGCGCGGCTCGGGCGGCATCGACCCGAACGCCATCCTCAACGTCGCCATCCGGGACGTCGTCGCCGAGGTGGGCGACGCCATCGTGGTGATGAGCGACCTCTGCCTGGACGAGTTCACCTCGCACGGGCATTGCGGCCTGCTCACCCCGGACGGCGGCGTCGACAACGACGCCACCCTGGCCGCGTACGCCGACATGGCGGTGGCCCAGGCCAACGCCGGGGTCGGCATGGTCGGGCCCTCCGGGATGATGGACGGCCAGGTCGGCGTGGTCCGCCGGGCCCTGGACGCCGCGGGCCACCAGGACGTCGCGGTGCTGGCGTACGCGGCGAAGTACGCCTCGGCCTTCTACGGCCCGTTCCGGGACGCGGTGGAGTCGGCCCTGGAGGGCGACCGGCGCACCTACCAGCAGGACCCGGCGAACCTGCGGGAGTCGCTGCGCGAGGTGGAGCTGGACGTGGCCGAGGGCGCCGACATCGTGATGGTCAAGCCGGCCCTGCCCTACCTCGACGTGGTGGCGGCGGTCCGGGCCGCGGTGGACGTCCCGGTCGCCGCCTACCAGGTCTCCGGCGAGTACGCGATGGTCGAGGCGGCCGCCGCGAACGGCTGGATCGACCGGGAGCGGGTGATGCTGGAGACGCTCACCTCGATCCGCCGCGCCGGCGCGCAGATCATCCTCACCTACTGGGCCGTCGAGGCCGCCCAGCTGCTCCGCCAGCGCTACTGAACGCTGACCGTCACCACCCGGGACACCTCGGACACGGAGTAGACCTTGCGGGCGGGCAGCGGTAGCTGTGCCCAGACCACGCGGACGGTCGTGTCGTCCACCCAGGCGGTGCCCCAGGTTCCGCCGGCCGTGAGGCCGTTGATCGCGCCGACGGTCCCGACGAACTGGTCGGCCCGGCGCTGCCCGGTGGCGGTGTCCAGGATCGCCACCCGGTAGTCCCGACTGCGGGGGTCCGCACCGTTCGTCCTGGCGTAGGGAATCGCGACCAGGTCGCCGTCCGGGGAGAGCCGGATCGACTGGGCACAGTCGCCGTTCACCCCGAGGCGGGACTGCCGTGTCCCGTCGGCCAGTCGGAGCACGTCGACCTGGCACCGGTTCATGTCGAACCCGCTGGTCACCGTTACCATCCGGCCCGCCGCCACGTCGGCGCTGCTGAGCAGCGGGCCGGCGCCGACCGTCGACGAGCGGATGAGGACCTTCTCCCGGCCGGTGGCCAGCTCGTGGGTCACGAGGCCCACGTGGTCCCGGACGAGGTAGGCGTACCGCTCGTCGGCGCCGACGAGCGTGATGGTCTGACCCTTGACCCGGGCCTCCCGGCTGCGCTGGACCCGACCGTCGGCGCCCAGCACCATCAGCCTGATCGACAGACCCGCCACGTTCGGTCCGTCCCTGCGCTGCACACCGGGCATGAGGTCCGTGAGCTCGGTGTCCGGACGACCTGTGGCCCGCACCGCGACCCGTGCCCCGCACCGCGACTGGTGGCCCTCGCCCCGACCGTAGCCCTCGTCTTCCTTTGCTCTGCTGCAGCCCACGCAACACTTGAATGCTCCCGCTGTTGTGTGGGCTGCAGCAGAGCAAAGGGGCCAGGTGGATATCCGGTGGGTGGGTGCGGCGCGCCGGGCGACATGCCCTGTCCACAGCTTTGTCCACAGGGGTTGCCGGTGGTGTGCCCCGCCGGGCAGGGTCCCGGCATGGCTTCCACGCTCGATCCACCGCCGACCGGCCCGACGATCGGTCGCGTCCCGATCGCCGGGCCGGTCCGGCAGGCCCGCCGGATCGTCGGGCTCGGCCAGCGGCAGATGGCCCGCTTCGCGAAGGTGGCGCCGTCGACCGTGGGCAGGGTCGAGGCCGGCGGGATGACGCCCAGTCTCCAGGTGCTCGAACGACTGCTGGGCGCGGCGGGCCTCTACCTCGTCGTGGTCGACCAGGACGGTCGGGTGATCCAGCCGATGGCTGACTGGGACGACACCCGCGACGGCGCGGGACGCCGGTATCCGTCCCACCTGAAACTGATCCTCGACCCCGAGCCCGGCGAGTGGTGGGCGGACATCTATGGCCTGGCCCGGCCGCCCGAGACCTTCCACCGCTGTCCGATCGACCGGGAGGCGCGCCGCCGGCGCAGCCAGTGGGAGGTGCGGGTGGCGAAGTTCCGGGGCGTGCCGCCGCCGGAGGACCCGCGGCGGTGGACGTACTGAAACGGCCCGTCGCCCAGCCGGTGAGCTGGACGACGGGCCGCCTCGGGGCAGAACCGTCAGTCGTCGTTGGTGATGGTGCCGACGGCGACCGGGTCGGCGAGCCGGAGGCCCGGTATGCCCGCGACGAGGAGGTTCAACTGCTCGTTCGCCTCGACCTTCTTGTCACCGCGCACGGTCACCGGGAAGGCGATCGACGTCCGCCCGGCCGCCAGGGTGCGGCAGCCGACGTACGGGTCATAATCGGAACCGGCCTGCGCGGTGGTGCCGTAGGTGCTCGCGCAGATCAGCGCCGACTCGGAGAGCGGCCGGGACACGGTGACCGTGAACGTCAGGGCGGTGTCGCCCTTGTCGCCCTCGACCACGGAGGCGTCCGTCACGGTCAGCGACGCGCGGGAGCGGAACCGGGCCACCTGCGGGTCGTGGTCGCTGGCGCCCCGGTCGCCGAGGCCCTCGGCGTCCGTCGGGTAGTCGGCGTTGATGTGCGCCGAGCGGATCTGCACCAGGTCGTCGTGGAGCCTGCCGTTGGTGAAGAGGTTGTCCAGCGTCTGCGCCTGCCCGCTGAAGGTGTACGAGTACGCCGCCGCCGGCACCTCCGCGACCAGGTCGTCCCAGAGGTTGGTCAGGCCGGCCCGGTACAGCGGGCCGAGCTGGTCCGACGGGGTCGGGTTCGCCCCGGTCGCGATCGGGTCGTCCGGGCGCGGGAAGACGTTCAGGTCACCGCCGTAGATGACCCGGGCGTCCGGGTCGCTCGCCTCGATGGCCTGCACCAGCGCGGCGCCGTACGCGGCCTGCTCCCGCCGCTGCCCGACCCGGGTGTCCGGGCCGGACGAGTAGTGGTTGCTCAGCGCCCACAGCGTGTAGTGCTCGGTAGAGCCGGGCCCCGCCGCCACGGTGAACTTCCCCAGCTGCGGGGCACGGGTGTAGACGTTCGCGCCGTCCACACCGGTGGACCGGTCCACGTCCGCCGGCAGCACCGCGTTGAGCGCCTTCGGGTTCTGCACGTCGGCGTTGGCCGGCAGCCCCGCCGAGCGGTAGTCCACGGCGGGCGCGGTGCCCAGCAGCGGGTCGGTGGCGGTCGCCTCGGCCAGCGTCAGCCGGTCGGTGCGGTAGAGGAACGCCGAGGTGATGCCCCGGGCGTCCGCGCCGGTCCGGTCGTACGCGGCGGCGTAGGCGGGACCGCCGTTCGCCGCGATGGTGAGCGCCAGCTCCTGGATGGTGTCCGGCGCGCCGTCGGCGTCGTTCGTGGTCCCGCAGACCAGGTTGCCGTCGGCGACCGAGCAGATGTCCTGGTCCTCGGCCTCCTGCACCATCACCAGGTCGGGGCTGTGCAGGGCGTTGATGATCTGCCGCGCCTCGACGCCCAGCCGCTCGGTGTACGCGGCCTCGCTGGCCGGCACGTAGTCGAACGGCGGGCTGACCCCGGTGCAGCCCGTGTTGCCGGCGAAGTCGCAGCCGTCGAAGGGGTCGTCCCGGTAGTCGTACAGGTTCTCCAGGTTGTAGGTGGCGACCGCGACCTCGGTGTTCCGGTCCGCCGGCTGCGGCGGGTTGTTCGCCGCCGGGTCGGCGCCACCGGTGAGGGTCAGCTGCTCGGGCTGGACGCTGTACTTGCTGAAGGCGTACGAGACGGCGCCGTAGGCGTCCTCGGTCAGGGTGTCGAAGGTGCGGGCCTCCGGCAGCAGCGCGGTGGAGTCACCGGCGGTGGCCTTCACCCCGCCCGCGCCCAGCAGGACGCGCTGGTTGTTGCCGTTGTCGAAGAGCTGGCCGGGGATGTCGTCCAGCGGGTGCGTGTCCCGGAACACCCGGCGGGCGTACGGGTCGGTCCGCTTCATGATCGGGTCCTCGCGGTCCACCAGGTAGATCTCGGAGTCGGCGGTGGAGCTGAAGATGTGCCGCGGGGCGGAGACCCCGCTGCCCGAGCGGACCTTCATCCGGGCGCCCTCGTGCCGCTCCCAGAACAGGTCGGCGCCGGTCGCGTCGGCCGGCGGCGTCGCGTCGTCGACCTGCACGGCCGTGTCGACGTCCAGGCCGGAGTCCAGCTTGCGCACCAGCGAGGCGCCGGAGAGCTGGGTCTGGCTGAAGAACTCGGACACCCGGCCACGCAGCACCACCTCGTCGCCGACGGTCGGCGCGTAGCCGCCGATCAGCGTGGTGAACGAGCCGGTGAACACGAAGATGCCGTCCGAGCTGAGCGGGTCGCCGTCCTCGGTGCCCGTGCGGCTCTGCAGGTAGAAGCCGTACTGGTCGGCCCCGGCGGAGGTGCGGGTGAGCGACTTCTGGGTGATCACGCCGCGCACGTCGTAGAGGGTGGAGCTGGTGCCGTTGCCGCTGGCCGGGGCGAGCGGCGACCGGTCGGTGCGGCCGTTCTCGTCGTCGCCGGTGCGGCCCTGCACCTCGCCGACCGACAGCACGCTGGTGGCCTGCACGGTGAGCGTGCAGGTGGCGGTGGTGCCGTCGCCGTCGGTCGAGGTCACGGTGACCGCGTACGAGCCGGCCGGGAGGCCGGTGGCGGTGACCGTGGCGGTGGCGGTGCCACCGGTGCCGGCGGCCGGGGTGACGGCGGTACGGCTGATCGAGCCGGTCGCCGGGGTCGGGCTGACGGCGGTCACCGCCAGGTCGGTGATCGTGTCGTCGGCGTCGGTGGCGGTCACCTCGCGGGTCGCGGTGGCGCCGGCCTCGACGGTCAGCGTGCCGCCGCAGTTCACGGTGGCCGGCTGGTCGACCGGGCCGCCGCCGGTGTCGACGGAGTGGCTGCCCAGGCCGTCGAAGGTGTCGGTCGCGAAGCCGGTCCACTGGACGGCCGGGTCGAAGGCGTCCGACGGGTCGGTGTCCCCGGCGGTGACCGAGGGGAGCCGGCGCAGCGTGTTGTCGGCGGTGCTGGTGAGCCCGGTGCCCCACTCGGTGCCCGGGTCGACGCCGACCTGGCCTATCGAGTCGACCACCGCGCCGCCCTTGCGCAGCACGATCGCGTCGTCGCCGTTGTACAGCGCGGAGCCGTACGTCTGGTCGGCCTGGGCGAGAATCGCCGGCGCGGCCGAGGAGGCGGCGAAGACGAACACGTCACCGGCGGCGACCGTGCCGCTCAGGGCCACGTTCGTCGACGTGGTGGCGCCGTTGAAGTAGAGCTGGAGCTGGTAGCCGGCGGCGGCCAGGTCGACCGGGGCACCGGTGCCGTTGTAGAGCTCGATGGCCTTGTTGTTGGACGAGCCCTCTACGTACTCGGAGATGAACAGGTCGGTGGGCGCGGCGCTGGCCGCGAGGGGTGCGACGCCGATGGCCGTGACGGAGACGGCGGCGGTGGTCGCGAGCGCGGCTATGGTGCGGCGCGGGCGCATGAGGCCTCCACGATGGGCGGACGGGAACTAACGCAAGTTAAGGGGCGTTCCTGTCCGCCGTCCATCCCCCGGCGGGCCGTTTGGTGAATATCTGTCAGCGCTGGGCGTCGAGGCGGTGCACCAACTCGGCGACGTCCACACCGTACTCGCACCAGTCCCGGTCGGGCCGGTAGCCCAGCTCGGCGTTCACCTTCAGCATCGCCTCGTTGGCCTGGGCGTTCCAGGTCTGCACCTCGGCCAGCTCCGGCTCGGCCGAGCGCAGCTCGAGCAGCATCCGCGCCTTGATCGCCCGGTCGATGCCGTACCCCCGGTGGTCCTGCACCACGATGGTGTCGTACTGGTCGGCCCGGGTCGGGTGCTGGGCCGGCACCACCACCTCGGTCAGCCCGGCCACCTCGCCGCTCTGCTCGTGCAGGGCGAGCACGATGTACGGCTTCATGCCGCGCCGGTGCAGCGTGTCCAGGCTGTCCCGGAGCCGCTCCGGGTCGTACGAGCTGGGGCGCAGCTCGCCGTCGTCGACGTCGCGCACCTCGGACTTCGCCCGGGCGTACGCCTCGATCAGGTCGTCCGGCGGGCCGCCCGGGCAGAACTCCAGGTGGTAGCCGGCCCCGATTCCGGTGGCCATCTCCGCCAGCGCCGGCCAGTCCACCGCGCCCAGGTCGAGCACGCTGCGGGTCTCGACGTACTCCCGGGTGAAGCTGAGCGACTCGTAGAAGGCCACCGCCGGGGTGTCCCCGACGACCTCGACGCCGATCGATCCAAAGCCCTCGTCCCGGATCCGGCGGGCGGCCAGCTTGACCAGGGTGCGGCCCAGCCCGGTGCGCCGGAGCGACGGGTGCACCAGCACCTCCAGCACCCCGATCCCGCCGAGGAGCAGCACGTTGACGTGCCCGAGGATCTGCCCAGGGGCGCCGTCCGCGGCCGGCTCGGCCTGGGCGACCCAGGAGATCCGCCGTTCACCGGGCATCACCTCGGAGAGGTATTCCCGCAGGGAACTCTCCCGCCAGGGCGGATCCTGCGGGAGGTCGGCCGCCAAGACCGCGTTCAGCGTGTCCAGCAGCGACGCGATCTCGGCGGACGACGCGGTCCTGGGGTCCCACTCGCGCACCATCACCCGTCTAGCTTGCCGTCAATGGCTGCCGGGGGGAAGTGCCCAGTTCTTCAATGTGCGCGAACGATCACCTTACGTACGGCTGAGCTGTCCGTACTCGTTCGCCCGATCGAAGACGTCCTGGGCGTACCGACGGACGTCGTTGTAGGAGAGGATGGCACCCCACCAGTCGCCGGGAATGGTCATGTTCCGGCCGCCCTTGCAGAGGTAGTTGCCGGCGGCGAGAGCGGCGTCGTCGATGTCGTGCGGGTCGCTGCGGCCGTCGTTGTCCGCGTCCGCGCCGATCTCCCGCCAGGTGCTGGGGATGAACTGCATCGGCCCGAGCGCCCGGTCGTAGGTGGGGTCCTTGTCCAGTTCGCCCCGGTCGGTGTCGAGGATCCGGGACCGGCCGCCCTGCCCGTCCAGCGGGTCGCCGATGATCTCCGGCTCGGCCCGGCCGGTCGACTTGAGGGTGGCGGCGTTGGCCGACCCGTGCCGGGACTCGACGTACCCGATCGCGGCGAGCGTGGTCCAGCTGAGCTGGCAGCTGCGGTGCGTCTCGGCCAGCACCAGCTGGGCGTAGCCGTACGCCTGCATCGCCACGGCGGGGATCTCGGTCCGCGCGCTCATCTGTTGCGCCCACGCGGCCAGCGCGT
Source organism: Micromonospora sp. RTP1Z1 (assembly GCF_033804685.1). NCBI lineage: Bacteria > Bacillati > Actinomycetota > Actinomycetes > Micromonosporales > Micromonosporaceae > Micromonospora > Micromonospora sp. RTP1Z1. Next base: position 14,346 of record NZ_JAPFQV010000015.1, on the reverse strand, counting down.
CCGCCGGCCGGCCGGTCGGCGTCGGACCGACGACCGGGCCGGTGGGCCGCGCCCCGCCGGGCAGCGGCGTCCCCGCCGGGAGGGGGGTGCCGGGCAGTCCGGTCGCGCCGGGCAGACCCGGGGGTACGGCGTCGCCGCTCGGCCCGGGCAGCGCACCCCCCGCGGGTACGCCGGTGACGCCGACGCCCGCGGTGGCGTCCACGGCCACCGGGCGGGGCGGCCGGGCCGCCTGCGGCACCAGCAGCGCGCCCGCCGCCGCGGTCGCCCCCACCAGGGCGAGCAGGAACACCCCGGGCAGGGCGACCCGCCCGCTGGGACGGCGGGACCAGGCCCGGGTGGCCCGGGCCGCCCCGACGGCGAGCTGCCGGGGCGGTGGCACCCGTACCGCGTGCGCGAACGCCATCCGCCGACGCCGCCCGCCCGTCCCGCTGTCCGGCGCCGGCTCATCGGCCGGCGAGGCCGTCCCGGCCCCGGTGTCGCCGGGCGTCGCCTCGACCGTGCCGGACCTCGGCGTGGCGTCGACGGGTTTGGTTTCCGCGCCGATGGGGGTCGGCTTCGTGGACCTCAGCCAGGGGCGTCGGGGGCGGGGGACCGGTGTGGACTCCGCGGCGGTCCCGAGGCCGTCGGGCGGTGCGGCCGGTCGCAGGGGCCGAACCGTCGATCTGTCCTCGCCGTCCACCACCCGTTGAGTATCACCCATCTCCGCCCGATCGTCAGGCCCGGTCGTACCCTGGTGGCATGCCCCGCTACGAGTTCCGCTGCCGCGCCTGCGGCGACACCTTCGAGGTCAACCGGCCGATGGCCGAGGCCGGCGAGCCCGCGTCCTGCCCGGACGGGCACGCCGACACGGTGCGACTCCTGTCCACCGTCGCGGTCACCGGTCGGGGTGGCGCCGGCCCGGTCGGTGGGGCGTCCGCACCAGCCGGCGGTGGCTGCTGCGGCGGCGGCTGCGGCTGCTGACGTCAGGCTCGGCCTCGTCCCGCCGGCCGATCCGTACCTTGCCGGTGGCGAGATCCGGTGGCACCTTGGGTCGGAATGTGCCCGACCGTTCTCACGATGCGTGACGGCGTGATCATAGGGCAGCATGAAGCCGACGTCAGGGGCGGTGGCGCTGGCCCGGGGGGACCTGGTCGCGGCGCACGAGCATCTGCTGGTGGCGCTCCGTTCCCGGATGAGCCACGGTTACCTCGGCCGGGCCTGCGACACGGTGAACGCGATCGCGGTGCGGTGTGCCCTGGGCGGTGACCCGTTGACCGCGGCCCGGCTCTTCGGGGCGGCGCAAGCGACCCGGGCGAACCTGCGGGCCACCCCGGGCATCTACGGCCCGTACTGGCTGGATCGGCAGGCGCGGCTGCGCCGGGTGCTCGGCGACGGAGCCTTCGACGCCGCGTACAGCGAGGGCGGCGAGCTGGCCCTGGAGGAGGCGGCGGCGCTGGCGCTCGGCGTGGAGCACCCCGACCTGGGGGCGGACTCGCTCCGGTTCGGCACGACCGGCGCTCCGGCTCCCCGCCGGCCCGACCAGGCCCCCGATCCCCACCCCGCCTGAGCGACCCCTCCCGGGCCTCCCGCCCAACCGGCCGCGTGATCAAGAGGTTTGCGTCCAGGACCGGCTGGATCCCGACGCAAACCTCTTGATCAACGCGAGTGGTCGGGTCAGGAGCGGGCGGCGGCGCGGCGTTCGGCGTCGGCCTTCATCCGGGCGGCGCGGTCGATGTCGGACTGCTGGACGGCGGCGACGGAGCCGAAGACGCTGACCGCCTCGTAGTAGGTCCAGGCCAGGCTGTAGCAGGCCGGCCGGACGACGATGTTGTACGTGGCGCAGACCCGCTTCAGGTCGGCGTAGAAGGCGCTGTCCAGGCGGGACTTGTTGGCGGAGAACTGGCCCATCGCCTTGTAGTTGCGGTAACCGAAGTCGTGCCGGTAGCAGGAGAGGCTGAAGTTGAAGCCGAGCGGGTTGTCCGGGCTGGAGGAGCAGTAGTCGGTCGACCAGTCGAAGGCGTACTCGGACCAGGCGGCCTTGTTCAGTCGGCCGGCGTTCCAGGCGTTGTAGCTGGTGGCGCTGGTCTGGGTCCAGCTGGAGAGCACCGAGAGCTTCTGCGCGGTGCTCACCGCGGCGGACGCGGGGGAGGCCACGCCCAGCGCGGTGAGCAGCGCGAACGTGCCGGAGATGAGAATGGTGGCGAGGCGTCTGGACACGGTTACCTCCGCGGGGTGTGCGGTACGGCGGTTACCGGCGGGTCACCGGATGTCGATCAGTGTCGATCAATCGAGGAACGTCGAGCGATGGTCGGCGCGAACTGTTGGTGACATGCGTCGAAACAGACCAATGCCGTGACCCGCGCTATCCCGGGTGGACGGTGCCTGGAGGTGCGGCTCCGCAGGCCGGCCACGGGGTGAACGGCGGGACGCCCGGGGCTCGTCGCGAGCCCCGGGCGTCCCGATCCGACGGCGGCCGGTCGGCCGCCGCGGGTTGTCAGCGTACGAAGCGCGGCGGGCTGGCCGGGCCCTCGTTCCAGACCCGGTCCAGCGCGGTCACGTGGTACGTGTAGCGCTGGCCGGCCGCGGCGGTGGTGTCCATCCAGGACTGCACGTCGCCCTCGTCGCCCCGCACGGTGGCGACCAGGTGCGACGCGTCGGCAAAGTCGCAGCGGTCCGCGATGCCGGTCCCGTCGAACCGGTAGATCGCGTACGAGGTGGCGGTGCCGAACGGGCCGCTGCCGTTCGCCGGCTGCCGCCAGCTCAGGTGCACCCCGTCGTCCTGTCGCTCGGCCCTGGTGATCACGGGGAAGAGCAGTGGCTTGGCCGGCAGGTGCGCCATGGCCGGGACCAGCGCCGGGCGGGAGTAGTGCTCGGCGGCGTAGATGTCCGTGGCTCCGAGCCGGTTCGCCTTGACCTGCACCGCGGAGAAGTGCACGTTGCCGAGCACCTCCGGGTGCGACCGGTTGAGGGTCAGGTGGTCCGACAGTTCCCGCGGGTTCTGCCAGAACGGCCCGTACACCGGCTCACCGCTCTTGTAGTCGGCCTGCCCGATGTAGAGCTGCACCCGGGTGCCGCGCACGGTCTCCGCCCACCACGGCACCAGCCGGGCGTAGTCGGCGGCCGGGTACTGGCCGATGTACCAGTAGAGCTGCGGCACCACGTAGTCGATCCACTCCTCCTTGACCCACTTGCGGGTGTCGGCGGAGATGATGTCGTACGACTGCGAGCCGGTGGTGTCCGAGCCGTTCGGGTCGGCGGAGGCGTTGCGCCAGATGCCGAACGGGCTGACGCCGAACTTCACCCACGGCTTGACCGCCTTGATCTTGGCGTTCATTTCCTGGATCAGCAGGTTGATGTTGTCCCGCCGCCAGTCGGCCTTGTTCGCGAAGCCCCGGTTGTACTGGGCGAAGGTGGCGTCGTCCGGCACCTGGTGCGTGCCGCTCGGGTACGGGTAGAAGTAGTCGTCGAAGTGCACGCCGTCGATGTCGTACCGGCTGACCGCGTCCATCATCGCGGTCTGGACGAACTCGCGGACCTCAGGGATGCCGGGGTTGTAGTAGAGCCGGCTGCCGGCGACCCCGGCCGGCGGGTAGGCGAAGACCCAGTCCGGGTGCTGCCGGGCCGGATGGTTCGGCGCGAGCTTCGCGAGGTCCGCGCCGGCCCCGCCGGGGGCCGGCATGGAGACGCGGTACGGGTTGAACCAGGCGTGGAACTCGAGGTTCCGCTTGTGCGACTCCGCCACCAGGAAGGCCAGCGGGTCCCAGCCCGGGTCCTGGCCGCGCACCCCGGTCAGGTACTCCGACCACGGCTCGTACGGCGACGGCCAGAACGCGTCGGCGGTCGGGCGGACCTGGACCACGACCGCGTTGTGGTTGAGCTTCTGGGCCAGGTCGAGCCAGCCCAGGTACTCCGCCTTCTGCTTGGCGATCTGGTCGGGCGCGGTCTGGGAGGCCTTGCTGGGCCAGTCGATGTTCGTCACCGACGCGATCCACATCGCCCGGAACTGACGCTTCGGGGTGGCCGGGTCGGTGATGCAGTTGGTCGAGGTGGGGGCGGTCGCCGCGTCGCTCTCCGCGGCGCTCGCGGGCGTGGCGGCGACGAGCGCGCCGAGCAGCGCCACGGCGAGCCCGGCGGCTCTGAACCGAGTTGCCTTCATCCGGTGCGGTCCCTTCGTTCGGCTCCCGGGGCGGGTGTCGGGTAATGACGGACGTCGGGCGTATCCGGCAAGATTCGTCGCAGAGCCTCCGTCCTTGGTAGAAAACTTTCACTATTCGCCGGGCGGCGCAAGACCTCCGGACGGATCGATGAGCAGGTGGGGCCGAACGTGTGAGGGTGAGCCGGCCCACACGCTCGATCGTGACCTTTCCGACACGGGCAGTCGCGGGTCGGCTGGGAGGAGCCTGGGTACCTTGGCCGGTCACTGGCCGCCACCGTGGTGGCCGCTCCGTGGGGAGGGGTGGTCGTTTTGTCCGTACTGCGGACCAAACCGATCAACGACGTGGTGGCCCAGGCGGATGCCGACGGCTCCGACGGGAAACTCGGGCTGCGCCGCCGGCTCGGCGCCGTCGACCTGATGGGCTTCGGCATCGGCATGGTGATCGGCACCGGCATCTTCACGCTGACCGGCATCGAGGCGAAGAACCACGCCGGAGCCGGCGTGGTCGTCTCGTTCGCCATCGCGGGCGTGGTCGCCCTGCTTGCCGCGCTCTGCTACGCCGAGCTGGCTTCCAGCGTGCCGACCGCCGGCAGCGCCTACACCTACGCGTACGCGACCATGGGCGAGATTGTCGCCTGGATCATCGGCTGGGACCTGCTGCTGGAGTTCGCGCTCGGGTCGGCGGTGGTGGCCCGCGGCTGGTCCGGCTATCTCGCCGAACTCGTCGGCCTGCCCACCACCTGGTTCGGCGAGGAGGGCAGCATCGTCAACGTCGGCGCCATGGCGATCGTGCTGATCCTCGGCGTGGTGGTCATCGTCGGCATCCGCGAGTCCGCCCGGGTGACCAACCTGCTCGTCCTGGTCAAGGTGGCGATCTGCGTCTTCATCGTGGTCGCCGGGCTCTTCTTCGTGAAGGCCGCCAACCTCAGCCCGTTCATCCCGCCGGCCGAGCCGGCGGGCGGCGCCGAGGACGGCATCCGGCAGCCGGTCACCCAGGCCATCTTCGGGATGGAGCCGTCGGTCTTCGGCTTCGCCGGGGTGCTCACCGCCGCCGCCGTGGTCTTCTTCGCGTACACCGGCTTCGAGGCGGTGGCGAACCTCGGCGAGGAGACCAGGAAGCCGCGCCGGGACCTGCCGCTGGGCCTGCTCGGCACGCTGATCATCTCGACCGTGCTGTACATCGGCGTCTCGCTGGTCCTGGTCGGCATGGTGCCCCACGCCGAGATCGACGAGGGTGCCCCGATCGCCTCGGCCTTCAAGGCGGTCGGCGCCGGCTGGGCGGCCGTCCTGGTATCCATTGCCGCCATCGCCGGCCTGACCAGCGTCATCCTGGTCGGCCTGGTGGCCATGGGGCGGATCGGCTTCGCCATCGCCCGCGACGGGCTGATCCCGCCGTCGATCGCCAAGGTGCACCCGCGCTGGGGCACCCCGTACCGGATCTCGGCGATCATGACCGTCGGCGTCGCGTTGCTCGCCGGGTTCCTGCCACTCTCCGCCCTGGCCGACCTGGTCAGCATCGGCGCGCTCTGCGCGTTCGTGCTGGTCTCCGTGGCGGTGCCGATCCTGCGCCGCAAGCGCCCCGACCTGGAGCGGCCGTTCAAGGTGCCGTTCTCCCCGGTGCTGCCGATCGTCTCGGCGCTGGCCTGCCTCTACCTGATGCTCAACCTGTCGGTGGAGACCTGGATCCGGTTCCTGGCCTGGATGCTGCTCGGCGGGATCATCTACTTCGGCTACGGCTACCGCCGTAACCGCCTCGCCCGCCACGAGGCCGCCGAGCGGACCAGCGAGCCGGCGTCCACCACGTTTTAAGCAACGTTGTGAGGGGGTGCGGTCGCAGTACAGTGCCGGCAGTACCGACACGGGAGGGTTGGCAGTGCGGCACAGGCTCAAGGACGTCGCCGAGCGGGCCGGCGTGTCGGTGAAGACCGTCTCCAATGTGGTCAACGGCTACCTGCACGTCCGGCCGGACACCCGGGCCCGGGTGGAGGAGGCGATCGCCGAGCTGAACTACCGGCCCAACCTCTCCGCGCGCAACCTGCGCAAGGGGCGGACCGGGGTGATCGCGCTGGCCGTACCGGAGCTGGACATCCCGTACTTCGCCGAGCTGGCCCGGCACGTCGTCACCGCCGCCGCCGAGCACGGCTGGACCGTGCTGATCGACCAGACCGGGGGCGGCCCGGAGCAGGAACGCAAGGTCGCCAGCGGGATCGGCGACCACATGATCGACGGCCTGATCTTCAGCCCGCTGGCGCTCAACGCCGACGACCTCGCCGGCCTCGACGGCATGCCGATGGTGCTGCTCGGCGAGCGGGTCGACCACGGCCCGGCCGACCACGTCGTGATCGACAACGTGGCCGCCGCCCGGGAGATCACCGCGCACCTGATCGGGCTCGGCCGCCGCCGGATCGCCGCCATCGGCTCGCAGCGCACCCCCGAGGGCGCCAGCGCCCGGCTCCGCCTGGCCGGCTACACCGCCGCCCTCGCAGAGGCCGGCATCGGGTACGACGAGAAGCTGGTGGCGCCCGCGCCGGCCTGGCACCGCGCGGACGGCGCCGCCGCCGTGCGCCACCTGCTCTCCTCCGGCGTACGCCCCGACGCCGTCTTCTGCTTCAACGACACCCTCGCCCTCGGCGCCCTGCGCGCCCTGCACGAGGCGGGGCTGCGGGTGCCCGAGGACGTCGCGGTGGCCGGCTTCGACGACATCGAGGACGGCCGGTTCTCCATCCCCACCCTCACCACCGTGGCCCCCGACAAGGAGTGCATCGCGCGGCTCGCGGTGGAGTTGCTGGCCGGCCGCCTCGACGGCGACCGGGGGGCGCCGCCCCGGGCGCTCACCGCCCCCCACCGGCTGGCCACCCGCGAGAGCACCACCGGCCGCGCCTGACCGGGCCGCCCGGGCCGCCCGGTCAGTCGAAGAAGCGGGCCAGGTGGCTCGGCGCGGGCGCCGGGTCGTCCGGGCCCAGCGGGGTCAGGTCGGCGAAGATGGAAGCGCCGTCGCAGTCGACGTGCAGGGGGTACCAGCGTGGGGTGCCCGGCGGGCGCTGACCGCAGATGCCCTTGAACGTCTGCACGTCCAGCAGCCGGACGTGGGTCGGGTCGGCGACCGCGTTCACGTGCCGCCACCACGGGCTCATCACGTGCAGCACGCCGCCCGGCCGGAGCGCCCGGTGGCACTCGTCCAACAACGGCAGGAAGTCGATCAGGTGCTCCAGGATGTGCACCGCGAAGAACACGTCCACCGAATCGTCGGCCAGCGGCAGCGAGCCGGAGAGGTCGGCCACCGCGTTCACCCCGGGCGCCGGGTAGATGTCCAGCCCCAGGTTGCCCGGCCACTGCTTGGTGGCCCCGCAACCCAGGTCCACCACCACCGGCGCGCGGCCGCCGACGCCCACCCGGCTCCAGACCCCGAGCACGCCGGCGAGCCGGCCCACCACGTCGCGGACCAGTCGCAGCTCGGCCGGCTCGCCCACCTCGCCGGTCAGGTGCGCGACGCCCCGGTCGAAGCGCACCTGCACCGCCAGCGGGCGGAGTCGCTCGTCGTGCCGGGCCAGATCGGCCCACGCCTCGGCGAGGAATCCATCGACCTTGCGCAGCCGCTCGGCCGACGGTGCGGACTGGGCCATCGCGACCATGAGCCACCTCCGGGCCGCCCGTTACCCGGATCCGCGCCCGATATGCCTCGATCATGAAGATCCGGGCCCGGCGCCGCCCGCCCGCACCCTGCCGCAGCGGCGGGTCAGCCGGAGATCGTCCGCCGGGCGGTCCGGCCCGCGCCGCGTATCCGCTGGCGGGGCGGCGGGACGGTCGTCCGGGGCCGCTTGAGGTGGTAGCGGTGCAGCTCGGTGAGGCCCTCGAGGGACGGGTCCTCGCTCATCGCGACCAGCTCCCAGCCCTGGTCGCCGGCCCGATTCAGGTGGGCCAGCGCGGTGTCGCCGTACGGGGTGACGTCGACCATCGAGCCGTCCGGGCCGTACCAGATGAAGACGACCTCCCACCCGATGTCGGTGGTGGCCGCCTGGCGGCGACGGACCAGCAGCGCGTACTCCCACTTGAGCATGGAGTCATTCTCACCCGGCACGCGGCCGCCGGCACGGATCAATCCTCGGCGATCCGTCCGGCGTCCACCCGCAGCCGCCGGTTGACGCTCACCGCCTCCAGCATCCGCCGGTCGTGGGTGACCAGCAGCAGGGTGCCCGGGTAGTTCGCCAGCGCCGACTCCAACTGCTCGATCGCCGGCAGGTCCAGGTGGTTGGTCGGCTCGTCCAGCACCAGCAGGTTGACCCCGCGCCCCTGAAGCAGGGCCAGCGCCGCGCGGGTCCGCTCGCCCGGCGAGAGGGTCGCCGCCGGCCGCAGCACATGCGCCGCCCGCAGGCCGAACTTGGCCAGCAGCGTCCGGGCGTCCGCCGGCGCCAGCTCGGGTACGGCGGCGCCGAAGGCGTCCAGCAGCGGCTGGTCGCCGAGGAAGAGCCCGCGGGCCTGGTCGACCTCGCCGACCACCACCCCGGGACCGAGCGCGGCGTGCCCCTCGTCGAGCGGCAGCCGGCCCAGCAGCGCCGCGAGCAGCGTGCTCTTGCCGGAGCCGTTCGCCCCGGTGATCGCCACCCGGTCCGCCCAGTCGATCTGGAGGTCCACCGGGCCGAGGGTGAAGCCGCCCCGGCGTACGACGGCGCCCCGGAGCCCGGCCACGACGGCGCCGGCGCGCGGCGCGGCGGCGATCTCCATCCGCAGCTCCCACTCCTTGCGCGGCTCCTCGACCGCATCCAGCCGTTCGATCAGCCGCTCGGTCTGCTTGGCCTTCGCCGCCTGCTTCTCCGTCGCCTCGGCGCGGAACTTGCGCCCGATCTTGTCGTTGTCGGTGGCCTTGCGCCGGGCGTTCTTCACGCCCTTCTCCATCCAGGCCCGCTGGGTGCGGGCGCGAGCCTCCAGCGCCGCCCGGGTGTCGGCGTACTCCTCGTAGCCGGCGCGGGCGTGCCGGCGGGCCACCTCCCGCTCCTCCAGGTATGCCGCGTAGCCGCCGCCGTAGTGCCGGACCTGCTGCTGGGGCAGGTCCAGCTCCAGCACCCGGGTCACCGTCCGGGTCAGGAACTCGCGGTCGTGGCTGACCAGCACGGTGCCGGCGCGCAGCCCCGTGACGAACCGCTCCAGCCGGTCCAGGCCGGCCAGGTCGAGGTCGTTGGTGGGCTCGTCGAGCAGGAAGACGTCGTACCGGCTGAGCAGCAGGGAGGCCAATCCGGCCCGGGCCGCCTGCCCGCCGGAGAGAGCGGTCATCGGGTGGTCCAGGCCCACGGTCAGCCCCAGCTCGGCGGCGACCTGCTCCGCGCGTTCCTCCAGGTCCGCGCCGCCCAGGCCGAGCCAGCGCTCCAGCGCCTCCGCGTACGCGTCATCGGCGCCGGCCGCCCCCACGGTCAGCGCCTCGGTGGCGGTGTCGAGCGCGGCCTGCGCCGCGGTGACCCCGGTGCGCCGGGCCAGGAAGTCCCGGACCGCCTCGCCGGGCCGGCGCTCCGGCTCCTGCGGCAGGTAGCCGACGGTGGCGGTGGGCGGGTTCAACGAGACGCTGCCCAGCTCCACCGGCTGGAGCCCGGCGAGGGTCCGCAGCAGCGTCGACTTGCCCGCCCCGTTCGCCCCCACCAACCCGACCACGTCCCCGGGGGCGACCACCAGTTCCAGGTCGGAGAAGAGCAGCCGGTCACCGTGCCCGGCGGCGAGGTCCTTGACGATCAACGTGGCGCTCATGAGGAGGTCGAGCCTACCGGCGCGGCGACCGGCGGCCGATCCGATGACCCGCGCTCCGCCGGTAACCGACCTGAGGGAGACTCACGGGCGTGGTGACCACTCTCGCGATCGACTGCGGCGGCGGCGGGATCAAGGCGTCCGTGCTGGACGCCGCCGGGACGATGCGCGCCCGGCCGCTGCGGGTGCCCACCCCGTACCCTTTGCCGCCGTCGCTCCTCGTCAAGACCCTGCTGGACCTGGGCGCCCGGCTGCCAGCGGCGGACCGGATGACCGTCGGCATGCCGGGCATGATCCGGCACGGCGTGGTGGTGGCGACCCCGCACTACGTGACCCGGTCCGGGCCGCGCAGCAAGGTCGACCCGGACCTGGTCGCCGAGTGGTCCGGGTACGACGCGCGCACCGCGCTCGCCGAGGCGTTCGGGATCCCGGCGCTGGTGCTCAACGACGCCGAGGTGCACGGCGCGGGCGTGGTCGCCGGGACCGGCTGCGAGCTGGTGCTGACCCTCGGCACCGGGCTGGGCAGCGCGCTCTTCGACGGCGGGCTGCTCGCCCCGCACCTGGAGCTGTCGCACGCCCCGGTGCGCTGGGGCACCACCTACGACACGTACGTGGGGGAGCCGGAGCGGCGCCGGCTCGGCGACGCGTTCTGGTCCCGCCGGATCCGGCAGGTGGTGGACGGGCTGCGCCCGGTGTTCCACTGGGACCGGCTCTACCTGGGCGGGGGGAACTCCCGATTGATCCGCCCGGAGCAGCTCGCCCGGATGGGTGACGACGTGGTGGTCGTCCCGAACACCGCCGGAATCGTCGGCGGTGTCCGAGCATGGGACCTGATGGGCGACCGGTACGACCCGACCCCCTGACGCAACTTCCGCGAACGGAACACTCGCGGGAAGGCCGGTGTTGTGCCAGCGTCGGAACAAGGGCGGCGCGACACGAGGAGGTGGGTCGAGTGGATCTTCTGGCGGAATACCGACGGGCGACCATGTTCTTCGAAGCGGGTGACCCGACCGGAGCGGCCCGGCTGCTCGAGCCGATCGTCGAGGCGGAACCCGGCAACTCCTCCGTGCGGCAGCTGCTGGCCCGGGCGTACTTCCAGTCGGCCCAGCTCAACCGGGCCGAGGAGCAGTTGCGCGAGCTGGTCGACCGGGACCCGAGCGACCACTACGCGCACCACGTGCTGGGCCGGACGCTGGAGCGGATGAACCGGCACGCCGACGCGCTGCGGCACCTGCGCATCGCGGCGGCCATGTACTCGACCAACACCGACTACACGACCGCGCTGCGTCGGGTGGAGAGTCGGGTCAGCGGCGGTCGCTGACCCGTACCAGCACGAACGGACAGGGCAGCCCGGGTGGGCTGCCCTTCGCCGTCTCCGGGGCCGGCGACCCGGCGGGCCTACGATGGGATGGTGAAGCTCAAGCTCGATCTCCACGACATCTTCAACAAGGGCCAGGACATCGACCGCGCGCTGCGCGGGATCATGGACGAGGCGGTGGCGAAGAAGGCCACCCTCGTGGAGATCATCCCTGGCAAGGGCTCCGGCCAGCTCAAGAAGCGGGTGCTGCGGTTCCTCGACCAGAAGGACGTCAAGCAGCTCTACCACCGGGTGGAGAAGGACTCCAAGAATTTCGGCCGCCTCTTCATCCACTTCCGCTGGAAGTAAGAGCCCCGGCATCCCGACCTCGCGCGCTACCGTCGAGGTGGCTCCTGAGCTGCGGAAACGCCTTCCGTCGGCTTCCGGCATCTTCCGCCGTTACTCGCGCTCGGTTGTGCCGGATCTGTGCCCGGTGATCATGAGGCTCTCGAGCTTCCGCGATAGCCGCGGTCGCGGCCCCGATCCGGTCGAGGACGCCTTGGAGGTACTCCTCCACGATTTGCCGCGCGGTGACCGCCGGGACCGGGTCCGGGTCGTGTACGCCCGCCTCGGCGAGGTCGGCGGCCGCGTCACCGACCGGCGACACCGTCCCGTCCCGGCCGATCGTGAACAGGTACACGCCGATCTCCGCGGCCGTCTCGCACGCCGTGGCCGTGGTTCGAAACCTGCCGCGCCCACCACGTACACCAGCACAAAAGGTTCCCTGGCCACGTAGCGCATGCTCTCGGTCCTGGTCTTGCCTTCGGCGGTACGGCGGGTGACGTAGCCCTTGGTGGTTCGGTGGCCGCGCATGCGGACCAGGGTGAAACGCCCAAGGCAGTTGGCCTCGACGCTCGGTCGGACAGCCCCTCCTCGGATGCTGGCGCTGGCGCATCCGCAGATCCATCGCCAGATGAGACATCCAGCCGACTGACGGCGTTGGCCGGCAAGCGGTACCGTACTGCCCGCGCTACCACCGGACATGCCCAAAGGGGAGGGACTGCCCATGACAACCGACAACCCAACGGTGGCCTCACCGGGCCTGGTCTGCCGCGTGGGCGCAGGCGTGATCGGCGGGCTCGCCGGCGGCGTGGTCTTCGGTGTCATGATGCAGGCGCTGGGCATGTTGCCGATGGTTGCCAGGCTCGTCGATGGCGAGTCGGTCCTCGTTGGCTGGGGTGTGCACCTGGCGATCTCCGCGTTCGTCGGCACCACGTACGCGCTCATCTTCGGCGCCTTGGCCGAGGTCCTCGTCGCATCGGCGGTGCTCGGTGTGCTCTACGGGGCGTTCTGGTGGGTGCTCGGCGGGCTCACGCTGATGCCGCTACGGCTGGGCCTGGGCATGTTCGTCCTGAACAGCGCGGCCTGGCAGAGCCTGGCCGGCCACCTCGCCTACGGCCTGGTCCTCGGCCTCGCGTACGCCCTGGTCATCCCGCGGCGCCTCGGGGCCCCCGACCGCCTTGGACAACTTCCTCGGGCTGCGGAGCTGGGCCGCCACCGCGACTGAGCGCGGCCTGCAGAGCGCCAGCGGCGGCGGCCGGCGCGGGCGACCGCGACCAGGTCACGGCGGAACTCCGGCGGGAGCGCTTTCGGCATGGCAGACATCCTTCCAGCGAGGAACGCATCCTCACAGGTCAGGAGTCAACCGAACCGGGGGCAGTCCCAGGTTAGGCACCTTCCAAACCGACGGTCCGTGGCTACTGGTCGTCGTCTTCGTCGTCCCGCATCAGGCGGTCGAGGTCCTCAAGGCGCATCCGCTTGATTTGGGTCTCCAGTTTGCGGCTGTACTGGCGATCGTTCGGATCCATGCCGTTACGAAATCGAGAGCTGCGGCCATACTCCTTGAGGAAGCCACCCAGCTCCCGACGTGTGCGTTCCCGCCGGCCCGAAATGGACGCCACTCTAGGATCCGAAGGGCGAGTCACGCCTTCCCATAACCGCTGTGGACAGCAACGGCCCGAGATCAGGACAGCCGGCGGCGACTGGGCGTGGATCGTAGCCCGAGGTCACGGACGCGGACGGACGCCGATAGACGAAGCGCGCAGTTCTTACAGACGAGAGATCAGGGGCGCCTCGGATGCGCAGCGCATCATGCCTCAGTCCTTCTGCTTCCACCAGGCCGTGAGGACGGCAAGGAGGAAGAGGCAGGTAGGGCCTCCGAAGACCACCAGAACAAACTCGACGATGGCGCCGGAATCCATCGGCCGACTGTAGATGACTCGCGAATTCTGGTCCACAACGTCGAGAGACGTCCCGGCCGCGTGGGGCACACCTGTGCGTCTTCACCCAAGCTTCCCATTCTTCTCCTTTGTTACGTCCTGCGACTGCACCCGGAGCTGCGCGAATGCGGTGGCGCCGGTCAGCACCAGCGGCGGGGTGACTAACCGGGTGAGGACCGGGAGGGTAACCGCTTCTCTGCTGGCCAGCGAGCGTCGACTTCGTGGGCGGCAGCCACGCAGGCGGCACATGCATTGGGCCGCGACGGATCGAAGTGATGCCGGTACACCGTCACCTGGTCTCGGGGAAGACCGCACAGGCTCCCGTCGCCCACGGCGTGAAGCGTGGCAGTCGGGTCCGACGAGTCTGCGGTGGCCGGGTAGCCGGCTGCCCATTGTTGGTCTATCGGGGCGTGTGGCCCATAGAAGGACTCACCGGTCTTCTCGACCTGGTAGAACTGCGCTGGGCAGTGAGAGCACGAGTGCCACCGGGTTGGCCCATGCCCATGAAGGTTGGTTACGCCGAGAAGAACCAGCTCACGTCCGCACATCTCACACGTCACCCGCGCAGGGTTCCACAAGGCTTGACCGGCCGGCACCTCTGATGGGACGGCATCAGGACGGCTCTGCTGTGGTCCAAGATCATGCCGTTTCCAGGCCGTCGAACGAGAGCCAACAGCGACCATCGTTGACCATCCATGCCAGGCGTAGCAGCAGCTCGGAGCCACAGTCGCCCGATTCGATCAACTACGCCCCCCACCTAGATCAATACCGCTGGAAGTAACGAGGTCGTGCACGATTAGGACCCGGTAGTGCTTGTATGCCGGGTTCGGTTTGGTGGTTTGCTTACCGTTCGGCGCAGCGGTCGGAGACCAGTCCGGCGATGGCGAGCGTGGTGTCTTCGAAGT